>DATMWM010000396.1:0-6018 GCA_035562535.1 Rhodocyclaceae bacterium
AGGCGGCGCGCCTGCTCGGCATGACGCCGCGCCAGATCGCCTACCGCATCCAGACGCTGAACATCAAGGTCAGGCAGTTGTAGCGTGGCGGCGGCGCGGAAGGAAGATGGCCCCGACCGTGGAGCGCGCAAGGCCGCCGGCAGCGCGACGCAGGAGTCCGTGCGCCGCCGGCGCACGAAAAAAACGGCCCGCGGGCAACTGCGGGCCGAGCAAACGCTCTGGCGCGGCCGTACGCGCAGTCTGCGCGATCAGGCCGCGCCCCTGATCAGTTCGGCGACCGTGTCCGGCGACGGCACGCGGCCGGACATGACCAGTTTCCCGTTGATCACGAGCCCAGGCGTCTTGAGGATGTCGTAGGCGAGGATCTCCTGCATGTCCGTGACCTTGGCGATCTGCGCCTCGACGTTCAGCGTTGCGACCGACTGGCGGACGATCTCTTCGAGCTTGCGGCAGTTGGCGCAGCCGGGACCGAGGATCTTGATGGACAGCATGTTCATGCTCCTGTGAGTGTGGCGGCGCGCCGGTTGGCGGCCGCGAGCAGCGCGGCGAGCGCGCCGAGGAAGACGGCGAGCCACAGCGCGAGCACCGGCAGCGGGGTGCCGTCGATCCAGGCGCCGTAGGTGAGGCCCGCCGCGGCGCTGAACAGCGCGACCAGGCCGACGTAGGTGGCGGTCTTGGCCTTGCCGATGATCGCCGCGATGATCAGGATGCTCTGCAACGACAGTTCCGGATCGGCCATCAGGTAGGCGAGCAGCGGGCCGCGGTGCATGCCCAGATCGAGGAACATCCGGGCGATCGGCACCTCGACCAGGGTCGGGAAGTACATGACCACGCCGAAGGCCACGCCCGCGAGATTGCCGGGCAGCGTGTTCGCGCCGGCCACGGCCTCGATCCATTCCGGCCGGACCAGCACCCGGATCATGCCGACCACGAACACGCCGGCGATGAGCAGCGGGAAGATCTGCTTGACGAAGCGCCAGGACTCCCACAGCCAGTCGCGCCGCTCGTCCTCGGACAAGCGCCGCGCCGCGAGATACCAGAGCGCGCCGAGCGCCGCCGCCACGCCGAGGAACTTGCCGGTGACGCCGATGCGCAGGGCTTCGGCGCCGGTCTGGATTGAGAGCGCCGCGAACAGCAGGGTGAGCGCGATCAGCACCAGGCTCGCCCGCGTCCAGGCGTTCGCGCCGTTCTGGATGTTCTCCAGGCCGCGCCAGGCGGCCAGGCCGATCGCCGCCAGCAGCCCGATCAGCAGCACGCCCTGCACGGTGACGCCCTCCTCGCCCCGGGCGGCGTCGTGCGGCACCGCGCGGTCGAGCGCCGCCTGCCACGCATCGGCGCCGCGCAGCGGCAGATCGAACTGGAAGTGGGCGTCGGTGAGCAGGCCCAGCTTGAGCGTCGCGGCGAGCAGCAGCGCCACCCACACGAGCAGGAAGGCGAGCGCGGCCCGGCGCATGCCTTCGGCACTCTGCGCCGCGAACAGCGCGTCGGTGGCGCGGTCGCGCGCGGCGTCGTCGGCGCGGAAGATCAGCGCCATGATCAGGCCGATGCCGATGCCGAAGGTGAGCGAGAGGAACAGGCGGGCAAGCGCGAGGTCGACGCCGATGATGCCGCCGGTATAGACCAGGGCCAGGATGTTCGCCGCCGGCGCGAAGAACAGGAAGGTGATCGCCGGGCCGAGGCCGGCGCCCTTGCGGTAGATGCCGGCGAACAGCGGGACGATGGTGCAGGAGCACACGGCCAGCAGCGAACCGGCCGCCGCCGCCGCCGGATAGGCGACGGTCCGGGGCGCGCTGCGGCCGAGGAAGCGGGTGACGGTTTCCTTCGGGATCAGCGCCGCCATCGCGCCGGCGATGAAGAAGGCCGGCAGCAGGCAGAGCAGCACGTGGGCCGCGAGATAGGCGGCCAGGTTGCCCAGGCCGCCCTGCAGGACCGGCAGCACCGCGGCAAAGACGCTATCCATGAACGATCACCCCGGAAGAGGCCCGCCGGCGGCTCGAAAGCGATTTGACCGCGAGCGTTATTTCTATAATACTCGAATCATGGAACTGATTGCTGCGTCCGATTGCCTCGCCGCCCTCGGCCACGAAACCCGCCTGTCGATCTTCCGGCTGCTGGTGCAGGCCGGACCCGAGGGCGTCAATGCCGGACTGATCGGCGAGCGCCTGGACATCGCGCCGGCCACGCTGTCGTTCCATCTCGCGCATCTGACCCGCGTCGGCCTGATCCGCGGCCGGCAGGAGGGGCGCTTCATCTTCTACGCGGCCGAGTACGCGGCGATGGACGAACTGATCGCGTTCCTCACCGCCAACTGCTGCCAGGGCGGCCAGTGCCTGCCCAAGACGGCCGCGGCAAACACCATGGCCAGGCGCCGCCGCAAGGCCGCTACCGAGGAGAACTGTTCGTGAGCCAACGCCCCTTCAACGTGCTGTTCCTGTGCACCGGCAACTCGGCGCGCAGCATCCTGGCCGAAGCGACCCTGAACGCGATGGGCAAAGGCCGCTTCAAGGCCTGGTCCGCCGGCAGCCACCCGGCGGGCAAGGTCAATCCCTACGCCATCGAACTGCTGCAGAAGAATCGCCTGTCCACCGAGGACCTGCGCAGCAAGAGCTGGGACGAGTTCGCCCGGGCCGACGCGCCGGCGCTGGATTTCGTGTTCACCGTCTGCGACAACGCCGCCGGCGAGCTCTGCCCGGTGTGGCCCGGCCAGCCGATGACCGCCCACTGGGGCGTGCCCGACCCTGCGGCCGTGGAAGGCAGCGACGAGGCGAAGCGCAAGGCCTTCTTCACCGCCTGGAACCAGCTCCAGCACCGCATCTCGATCTTCGTCAGCCTGCCGCTGGACAAGCTCGACCGGCTCGCCCTGAAGCAGCGGCTCGACGACATCGGCAAGTCCTCGTGAGCGCGCAGTGCGAAGCCGCCGCCGGGAAGGCGGCCGGCGCCCCGATGAGCGTGTTCGAGCGCTACCTCACGGTCTGGGTTGCGCTGTGCATCGTCACGGGCATCGCGCTCGGGCAGTGGCTGCCCGGTCTTTTCCAGGCGGTCGGCCGGATGGAAGTGGCGCGGGTGAACATCCCGGTCGGCGTGCTTATCTGGGTGATGATCATTCCGATGCTGGTGAAGATCGACTTCGGCGCCCTGCACCAGGTGAGGCAGCACTGGAAGGGCATCGGCGTCACGCTGTTCGTCAATTGGGCGGTGAAGCCTTTCTCGATGGCGCTGCTGGCCTGGATCTTCATCCGCCAGGCGTTCGCGCCCTGGCTTCCGGCGGAGCAACTGGACAGCTACGTCGCCGGGTTGATCCTGCTGGCCGCCGCGCCTTGCACGGCCATGGTCTTCGTCTGGAGCCGCCTGTCCGACGGCGATCCCTACTTCACGCTGTCGCAGGTGGCGCTCAACGACACGATCATGATCTTCGCCTTCGCGCCGATCGTCGGCCTGCTGCTGGGCATCTCGGCGATCACGGTGCCCTGGGACACCCTGTTCACGTCCGTGGTGCTCTACATCGTCATCCCGGTTATCCTGGCCCAGTTGTGGCGCAGGTCGCTGCTGGCGAGGGGCGAGGCGCACTTCCAGGCGGCGCTGGCGAAGATCGGACCTTTGTCCATCGGGGCGCTGCTGCTCACCCTGGTGCTGCTGTTCGCCTTACAGGGCGAGGCGATCCTGAAGCAGCCGCTGGTGATCGCCATGCTGGCGGTGCCGATCCTGATCCAGGTGTTCTTCAACGCCGGACTCGCCTACTGGCTCAACCGCAAGGTTGGCGAGAAGCACGCCGTCGCCTGCCCCTCGGCGCTGATCGGGGCGTCGAACTTCTTCGAACTGGCGGTGGCCGCCGCCATCAGCCTGTTCGGCTTCCAGTCTGGCGCGGCGCTCGCCACCGTGGTCGGCGTGCTGATCGAGGTGCCGGTGATGCTGCTGGTGGTGAAGGTGGTCAACGCCACCAAGGGCTGGTACGAGGCGCCGGCGCAGGGCTGACTTCAATTCCGAGGAGCATACCCATGAGTGAAAGCAGAGCTTGCTGCGGCGCTTCCGCCGGCAACGCGGAGCGGCCGTCCTCCGCCGGCCACGATACGCACCGCCGCGGCGTGCGCGAGGCCTACGCGCAGGTCGCCAAGGCCAATAGCGAAGGGCAAGCATGTGGCGTGGGTGCCAGTTGCTGCGGCACCAGCGACGATAGCGCGATCAACACGCTCATCTCCACCCGCCTCGGCTACAGCCAGGCCGACCTGGACCGGGCCCCCTCGGGTGCCGACATGGGCCTCGGTTGCGGCAACCCGAAGGCCATCGCCGCGCTCGTGCCCGGCGAGGTGGTGGTCGACCTGGGCGCAGGCGGCGGCTTCGACTGCTTCCTCGCGGCCCACGAGGTGGGCCCCGGCGGCCACGTGATCGGCGTCGACATGACTCCGGACATGCTCTCCAAAGCACGCGCCAATGCGCTGAAGGGCAGGTTCGAGAACGTGGAGTTTCGTCTCGGCGAGATCGAGCACCTGCCGGTTGCCGATGCAAGCGCCGACGTGATCATCTCAAACTGCGTGATCAACCTGTCGCCCGACAAGCCCCAGGTGTTTCGCGATGCCTTCCGGGTCCTGCGGCCGGGCGGTCGGCTGGCGATCTCCGACGTCGTCGCCACCGTCGAACTGCCCGAGCACATGCGCAACGACGCCGGCCTGATCGCCGGCTGCATGGGCAATGCCTCGCTGATCGAGGATCTGGAGACGATCATGCGCGATGCCGGCTTCGAGCAGATCCGTATCCAGCCGAAGGACGAGTCGAAGGCGTTCATCAAGGACTGGGCACCGGGGCACAATGTGACCGACTACGTCGTTTCGGCCACGATCGAGGCGATCAAACCGGTTGGCTGCGGTTCTGGAGGCAACCGCTAACAGTGTTCCCGCCGGTCGTCTTTTGGCCGGCAGGGATCAATCGCAAGCGACTATGCGGCCGAACCGTTCCACCTCCAGTTCCGGCAAAGGACGGACCGCAGCCCGCAACCCGATCTTCCTGACACGCATTTCGACTGGTCCCTCGGCCTCCCGATGGCTGCTCCTGGCTGGGGACGGCTTTTCCGGGCGGGTTTGGGAAAGCCGACGTTCGCCGATCCCCGGATCTTCCAGCGTCGGCTTTCGGCGAGCGTAGCGGACCGCTGCTTCCAGCCGGGATGTGCTCCTCACACCACCGCGCTATTCTTCAAGAGATGGTGCCAATAGTGATACCATCTGGCACATGGCGCCTCACCGGAAGATCCTCGATCAGATGCGACGCGAACCGGCCAATGTCCGGTTCAATGACCTGCTGAAACTCTGCGAGGCGTATTTCGGAAAGGCGCGCCAGTCGGGGAGTAGCCATGCCATTTTCCGGACCCCGTGGATCGGCGATCCGCGGATAAACATTCAAAATGACAAGGGCAAAGCGAAGGCTTACCAGGTCCGACAGGTGCTGCTGGCAATCGACAAGTTCGAGAGGATGCGGAATGAACCCTGATCATTACACCTATCGCGTTACGTGGTCACCAGAGGACGGTGAGCACGTCGGCTTGTGCGCCGAGTTTCCCTCCCTGTCGTGGCTGGCCGCTACACCTGAGGAGGCATTGCTGGGCATCCGGCAGATTGTCTCCGAAGCGGTCGTGGACATGCAGTCGGCCGGGGAGACGGTTCCTGAGCCATTGGCCGAGAAGAATTACAGCGGCGAATTCCGGGTTCGCATTCCTCCCGAGGTCCACCGTGCGCTGGCCCTCCAGGCGGCGGAACAAGGTGTCAGCCTGAACCGCTTGGCCAGTGCCAAGTTGGCCGGATAGTCCAAGTCGGCGAACCACCCGGGACTGATTCGGGAGATTGATCCGTGGTTCGCGATTGTCGGCGGACATGGTCTGCGGCCGCGCCGCGGGCAATGGATAATTGCGCATGCGCCGCGATCCCCTCGAACAGGCAGCAGGCACCCGTCGCTTCCCGGCGCTCAAGGGGCTCTGGCCCTTCCTGCGCCCCTATCGCTCGCGCGTGCTGCTTGCCTTCGTCTTCCTGTGCC
>DATMWM010000397.1:0-4351 GCA_035562535.1 Rhodocyclaceae bacterium
CGCTCGAAGCCACACGCAACGTGGTCGGTGCCCACGGGATCTACAACATGAGCCCGCAGGACCACGTCGGGCTGGACCAGCGCGCCCGCGTCATGGTGAGGATCGAGAACGGCGACTGGAAGCTGGTTCCCTGAGGACGCGCGCTCCGGCATCCCGGGATGACGCATAATCGAGCCCCACGAGCGGCCCGGTCGCAAGCGTGCGACGCACCCGCCGCGGCGCCCGCCATCGCGCACACGAGCCTCGCCAGACCATGAATCCCAAAGGCGTCCAGCCGGGCGCGCCCCCTGCCCTGCCGCCGATACGCCGCGTATCGCTCGGCCGGCCGCTGCGCTGGCTGCTGCTCGGCTGGCGGGACTTCACCCGGGCGGTATTGCCCAGCGCCGCGCACGGGCTGGCGGCCGCGCTCGGCGGGCTTGCCATCCTCGTGATCGCGTGGGGCCATTTCCACCTTCTCTCCGGCGCCTTCTCCGGCTTCCTGCTGGTCGGACCGCTCCTGGCCACCGGCCTGTACGAACTGAGCCGCCGGCTCGCAGCCGGCGAGCCAGCGAATTTCGCGGCGGCGCTGGTGGCCTGGAAGCGCGGCGGCCGGCCGCTGCTGTCGCTCGGCCTGCTGCTGATGCTGGCGGGAACGTTCTGGGTGCTGGTCTCGGCGGTGCTGATCGCCCTGTTCGTCAAGGCGCCGATCACCGGTATGGAGAGCTTCCTGCGGCACGTGGTCATCGCCGAGGACTCGAACCTGTTCCTGATCTGGGTTGGCCTGGGCGGCCTGCTCGCCTCGCTGGTGTTCGCCGCCACGGTGGTCGCGGTGCCGCTGCTGCTCGACCGCGACGTGGACATGCCAACGGCGATGCTCGCCAGCGTTCAGGCGGTGGCGGAAAATCCCCTGCCGATGGCCTTCTGGGCGGCCCTGATCATGCTGCTCACCCTGATCGGCATGGCCCCGCTGCTGCTCGGCCTGGTGCTGGCGATCCCGGTGCTCGGCCATGCGAGCTGGCATGCCTACAGCGACCTGGTGGACGCCTCCGGGCTGCCGCCCCGGCGCTGACAGGCCTTCAGGCGCACGACATGTTCGGCTTCAGCGAAGAGCAGATCGCCGAGTTCGGCGTCACCTTCGGCATCGGCGGCTTCATCCTCTACATGCTGTTCATCATCGCCAACCTGGCCAAGGAGTCCAAGGCGGGGCGGCTCGGCACCTTCATCCTGTTCTTCGTCCTGGCCTTCGGCATGATCGGCTTCGTCGCCAAGTCGATCATCGCCAGGCTGCTCGGCATTCAATGACATCCGATTCCATCCGGACCAACCACATGGCCACCCAACCCGAAATCAAGAGCATGGCGCTGTACTGCGACTTCGAGAACATCGCACTGGGCGTGCGCGAGGCGAAGTACCCGCAGTTCGACATGACCCGCGTGCTGGAGAAGCTGCTGGTCAAGGGCGCGATCGTCGTCAAGAAGGCCTACTGCGACTGGGAGCGCTACAAGGAGTTCAAGGCCGGCATGCACGAGGCCGCCTTCGAGCTGATCGAGATACCGCACGTGCGCCAGTCCGGCAAGAATTCCGCCGACATCCGCATGGTGGTGGACGCGCTCGACCTGTGCTACACGAAGTCGCACGTCGATACCTTCGTCATCATCAGCGGCGACTCCGACTTCTCGCCGCTGGTGTCCAAGCTGCGCGAGAACAACAAGTTCGTGATCGGCGTCGGCGTGAAGAAATCGACTTCCGACCTGCTCATCGCCAACTGCGACGAGTTCATCTACTACGACGACCTGGTGCGCGCGACCGAGAGCCGCAAGAAGCGCGCGCCGAAGAAGTCGGCGGCCCGCGCCGAGGGCGAAGCGCCCGCGAAGGCCAAGTCGCGCAGCAGCGAGGAGGACAGGCGCCAGGAGGCGCTCGACCTGGTGCAGGAGACCTTCGAGGCGCTGACCGAGGAGCGCGGCGAGGAGGAGCGGATCTGGGGCTCGATGGTCAAGCAGGCGCTGCGGCGGCGCAAGCCGGGCTTCAACGAGTCCTACTACGGCTTCCGTTCGTTCAATGCCCTGCTGGAGGAAGCGCAGAAGGCCGGGCTGCTGCGGCTGGAACCGGACGAGAAATCCGGCGGCTATCTGCTGCGCATGGCCGGCCCACAGCCCTGATCGAGTCGGGTGGACGCCCGGCGCGCCTTCCGGCGTGTCGCCAAATGGCCGACAATACCCGAACGTGTCCCACGCGAGAATCTGCCCACAGGAACCGACGATGAAACTCACCACCGCCCTCGCCGCCGCGCTCGCGCTTTGCGCCGCGGTGAATCCGTCCGTGGCCGCCGACGCGGCGCGCGGCAAGGCGCTCTACGAGAACCGCTGCGACGGCTGTCACGACAAGAGCGTGCACAACCGGATCGCCCGCAAGGCCACGTCCTACGACGAGATCCGCGGCATGGTCGAGCGCTGGAGCCGGCAGGTCGGCGGCGGCAGCTGGACCGGCGAGGAGATCGACGACGTCACGCGCTTCCTGAACGAGCGCTACTACAACCTCCCCTGCCCGCCCGCGGCCTGCAAGGGCGACCACGCCTTGGGCGGCTCGCCGCGGCCGTAAGCGCCACGCCAGCCGGCGCATTCCGGGCGCACGGCGCGCCCCGCGCCCTTATGCCGCCAGATACAATCTCGATCGGACCGGCGCGGCCGCTGGCGTAAGCTTCGGCCCCGCCCGGCGCGTGCCGGAGCGAGATCCAAGGAGGAAGACCATGTCCGACCAGGACCGCGAGGTGCGCGAGATCCGCGTCAATCCCATCGTCGCCGCCGAATCGGTGCTCGTGGCCACCGCCCGCAGCATGCGCCCGAAGAAGGCCGAGGAGCCGGCGCCGCGCGACACCCGCAAGCGGGTCGACACCTGCCCGTTCTGCCGCGGCAACGAGGACAAGACGCCGCCCGCGATCGCCGTCTATCCGGCCGAAGGCCCCTGGCAGGTGCGCATCGTCGAGAACCTCTACCCGGTGCTCGGCGACGACCGCAGCCAGGCCGGATTCAGCTTCGGCCTGCAGCAGACCATAGACGGCTACGGGCGGCACGAGGTGATCATCGACCACGCCGAGCACGGCGTGGCGGTGCACGAGATGGGCGAGCCGCACCTGCAACTCCTGCTGCGCGCCTGCCGCGAGCGCATGCGCGCGCTCTACGCCTCGAACCCGCGGCTCAAGTACGTCCTGCTGTTCAAGAACTTCGGCCCCGCGGCCGGGGCGAGCATCGCCCACACCCACAGCCAGCTGATCGCCATGCCGGTGGTGCCCGAGAACGTGGCGATGGAGGTCGGCAACAGCCGCGCGCATTTCCAGAAGCACCACCAGTGCATCTTCTGCGCGCTGATCGACGAGGCGCTCACCTTCGAGGCCACGCTCTACGACCGCAACTCCGGCGAGGTCCGGCGCAAGATCGACGTCGGCCAGTACGTGGTCGAGCGCGGCGAACGCTACATCGCGATCAAGCCCTTCGCCAGCCGCTACGAATGGGAAGTGCATGTCCTGCCGCTGGCGCACCAGAGCGACTTCGTGCTGGCGCCCGACGAGGATCTGGCCGACCTCGCGCGCGTGCTGCGGCGGACGATGGCGCGGCTGGACGCGGTGATCGGCGGCGCCCAGTACAACTACTTCCTGCACTCCGTGCCGCACGACGGCCGCGAGGCGGAGAACGCCGCCAGCTATCACTGGCACCTGGAGATCTGCCCGCGCACCTCGATCCCCACCGGCTTCGAACTGGGTTCCGGGCTTTTCGTCAACACGATCAGCCCGGAGCAGGCCGCCCGGCGGCTGCGCGAGGCGCGTATCGACGAGTGAGGCGTGCGCCGGCACCGCAGCCGGCGCCGCGCCGCCGCTCGCGGAATCCGTAATGTCCGACGCGCTCGAAGTCGCGCTCGCATGGTCCAGCCGGCTGGCGACCCACGTAGACCGGACCTGGTTCGATGCGGTCGATCCGGCCTGGCTGCCGGCCGGGCTTTCCACCGCGCTCGAACGCGGCAGGATCGGCGAGACGGTGCGGGCGGAGCTCGCCGCGGGCCAGATCGTCCCGGCCTTCGACCCTAGCCTGGTCCGGCCCCTCCCCGAGACCGGTTTCCGCCGGATCCGCCTCGGCGACGCATGGATCGAGCCGCGGGTGGGGCGCTTCTATCCGCGCAGCCTGCTCTCCGGCGTGCCCGAAGCCGCACCCGGAGACCAGCGGCCGTTCCGCTGCATCGGCCGCGAGGGCGGTTCGATCGTGGTCGACCTGAATCATCCGCTCTGCGCCGTGCCGCTGCGCGCCGAGCTAATTCGCCGCCAGCCGATGCGACCCGCGAGCCCCCTGCCGTCCCGCTTCGATCCGCTGGAACTGGCCGCGGC
>DATMWM010000398.1:0-4174 GCA_035562535.1 Rhodocyclaceae bacterium
GCGTAGGGTGGGATAGGGCGTGAGCCCGTATCCCACCGTCGGAGGATCGGTTTCCGCCAAAGCGGTGGATTACGCGCCTGCGGCGCTAATCCACCCTACGAAACCAACCGCGACGGCGCGTAGGGTGGGATAGGGCGCAGCCCGTATCCCACCGTCCCGCGCCAGACCCGCGCAACCCGCCGGCGAAAATTTTTCACCGCTTCGTCATGCGCCGGGCCTTGGCTGGCGCGGCTTTCCGCGGGGCGGGCCGAAATGCCGCATGGCGGCTGGCCTGTCGCGCCATGACCGGCCGCGGCCGGGGCAGTAAAATCCGCCCATGCCGTCCCCCGCCTTCGTCCACCTCCGCCTGCATTCCGAATACTCGATCGTCGATGGCCTGGTGCGCATCGACGCCGCGGTCGATCGCGCCGCCGCCGACGGCATGCCGGCGCTCGCGCTCACCGACCTGGGCAACCTGTTCGGCATGGTCAAGTTCTACACCGCGGCCCGGGGCAAGGGCGTCAAGCCGATCGTCGGCGCCGACGCCTGGGTCGAGGAGGCCGACGGCGGCCAGGGGCGCGGCGCGGGCGCGCGGCTGCTGCTGCTCGCGCGCAACCGCGCCGGCTACCTGCGGTTGTGCGAACTGTTGAGCGCGGCTTACCTCGCCGGCCGCGCCCGGACCGGGCGCGCCGAGATCCCGCGCGCGGCCCTCGCCGATGGCGACAACGCCGGGCTGATCGCGCTTTCCGGCGCGGCCGGCGGCGACGTCGGCCAGGCGCTGCTCGCCGGCAATGCCGAGCTGGCCGAGAAGCGCGCGCGCGACTGGGCCGCCCTGTTCCCCGGCGCCTTCTACATCGAACTGCAGCGCTGCGGCCAGCCGCAGCAGGAACAACTGGTCGCGCGCAGCGTGGCGCTCGCCGCGCGGCTGGGCCTGCCCGTGGTGGCCACGCATCCGGTGCAGTTCCTGGACCGCGACGACTTCAAGGCGCACGAGGCGCGGGTGTGCATCGCCGAGGGCTACGTGCTGGCCGATTCGCGCCGGCCGCGCAGCTTCACCGAGGAGCAGTACTTCACCAGCCAGGCCGAGATGGCGCAGCGCTTCGCCGACCTGCCCGAGGCGGTGGAGAACACGGTGGAGATCGCCCGGCGCTGCAACCTGTCCGTGGAACTCGGCAAGAACCGGCTGCCGCTGTTCCCCACGCCGGACGGCGTGACCCTGGACGACTACCTGAGTCAGCAGGCCCGCGAGGGCCTGGAGCGCAGGCTCACCGAGCTTTTCCCCGACGCCGCGACGCGCGATGCCAGGCGCCCGGAGTACATCGCGCGGCTGGAGTTCGAGACCGGCACCATCGTGCAGATGGGCTTCTCCGGCTACTTCCTGATCGTCGCCGACTTCATCAACTGGGCCAAGAAGAACGGCGTGCCGGTCGGGCCGGGCCGCGGCTCGGGCGCCGGCTCGCTGGTGGCTTACGCGCTCGGCATCACCGACCTCGATCCGCTGCGCTACGACCTGCTGTTCGAGCGCTTCCTCAACCCGGAGCGGGTGTCCATGCCCGACTTCGACGTGGACTTCTGCCAGGACGGTCGCGACCGGGTGATCGACTACGTCAAGCGCCGCTACGGCGGCCACGCCGTGAGCCAGATCGCCACCTTCGGCACCATGGCGGCCAAGGCGGTGATCCGCGACGTCGGCCGGGTGCTCGACCTGCCGTTCAACTTCGTCGACCAGTTCGCCAAGCTGATCCCGAACGAGCTGGGCATCTCGCTGGCCCAGGCGCGCGAGAAGGAGCCGGCGATCGGCCAGCGCATCGAGGCCGAGGAGGAGATCCGCGAGCTTTGGGCGCTGGCGGAGAAGCTCGAGGGCCTCACGCGCAACGTCGGCATGCATGCCGGCGGCGTATTGATCGCGCCGGGCAATCTCACCGACTTCTGCCCGCTCTATTCCGCCGACGGGGGCTCGTCGGTGGTCAGCCAGTTCGACAAGGACGACGTGGAGAAGGCCGGCCTGGTGAAGTTCGACTTCCTCGGCCTGCGCACGCTCACCATCCTGGACGAGGCGGTCGGCTTCGTGCGCCGGCTGAACCCCGAACTGGCCGCCTTCCGGCTGGAGGACATCCCGCTCGACGACCGCGACACCTACGCGCTGTTCGCCTCGGGCAACACGACCGCGGTGTTCCAGTCCGAATCGCGCTCGGCCAAGGACCTGGAACGGCGGCTCAAGGGCGACTGCTTCGAGGACATCATCGCGCTGATGGCGCTGAACCGCCCGGGGCCGCTGCAGTCCGGCATGGTGGACGACTTCATCCTGCGCAAGCACGGCAAGCAGAAGGCCGAGTACTTCCACCCCGACCTGGAGCCGGTGCTCAAGCCGACCTACGGCGTCATCGTGTATCAGGAGCAGGTGATGCTGGTGGCGCAGGTCCTCGCCGGGTACACCCTGGGGAGCGCCGACCTGCTGCGCCGCGCGATGGGCAAGAAGAAGCCGGAGGAGATGGCCAAGCAGCGCTCGATCTTCCTCGACGGCGCCAAGGCCCGCGGCGTGAGCGAACCGCTGGCCACGCAGCTCTTCGACCTGATGGAGAAGTTCGCCGAGTACGGCTTCAACAAGAGCCACTCGGCGGCCTACGCGCTGGTCGCCTACCAGACCGCCTGGCTCAAGCGCCACCACACCGCGGCCTTCATGGCGGCCACCTTGTCGTCCGAACTGGCGGACACCGACAAGGTCCAGCTCTTCTACCAGGACGCGATCGACAACGGCATAAGCTTCCTGCCGCCGGACATCAACGCCGGCGGCGTGCGCTTCGAGCCGACCGACGCGCGCACCATCCGCTACGGGCTGGGCGCGATCAAGGGCACCGGCGAGTCGGCGCTCTCCGCGATCCTGCGCGCGCGCGAGCAGGGCGGGCCGTTCCGCGACCTGTTCGACTTCTGCGCGCGCGTGGACAAGCGCGTGGTCAATCGCCGCGTCATCGAGGCGCTGGTGCGCGCCGGCGCCTTCGACGCGATCGCGCCGACGACCGGCTCCGGCGCGGCCGACCGCGCGCGCCTGCTCGCCTCGGTCGGCGTGGCCATGGAGGCGGCCGAGCAGGCCCAGGCGAACGCGCTGCAGGGCGGCCTGTTCGACCTGCCCGGCGGCGAGCCGCAGCAGCCGCAGTACGTCAGCACATCGGCATGGGACGAGCGCGAGCGGCTGCTCAACGAGAAGCAGGCGCTCGGCTTCTTCCTCTCCGGCCATCCCTACAACAGCTTCCGCGCCGAGCTGTCCGCCTTCATCCGCCGCGGCCTGGGCCAGATCGAGCCCGGCAAGGACGCCTGCCTGCTGGCCGGCATCGTGGTGTCGACGCGCACCCAGATGACCCGCCGCGGCAAGATGGCCATCGTCATGCTCGACGACGGCAGCGCCCAGGTCGAGGTCTCCGTGTTCAACGAGCTGTTCGAGGCCGAGCGTGCCAAGATCCGCGAGGACGACGTTCTGGTGATCGAGGGCAGGGTGCAGCGCGACGACTTCACCGGCGGCCTGCGCGTGGTCGCCGACAAGCTGCTGACGCTGGGCGAGGCGCGCAGCCGCCACGCGCGCCAGCTTCGCCTGTCGATGAACGGCGGGGCCAACGCCGAGAAGCTGCGCGCCCTGCTCGCGCCCTTCCGCGACGGCCCCTGCCCGGTGCGCGTGCGCTACCGCAACCGCCAGGCCGAATGCGAACTCCCCCTAGGCGACGCCTGGCGCGTGCGCCTCGACGACGAACTGCTGGACGGCCTGAAGGAATGGCTGTCCGAGGGCAACGTCGAGGTGCTCTACGGGTAGGGTGGCAACGCGTAGGGTGGCAACGCGTAGGGTGGGATAGGGCGCAAGCCCGTATCCCACCGTCGGAGGATCGGTGTCGGCCGAAGTGGTGGAATACGCCCCTGGCGGGGCTATTCCACCCTACGAGGGATGCGCGAGGCGGCGTAGGGTGGGATAGGGCGCAGCCCGTATCCCACCGTCGAAGGACCGGTGTCCGCCGAAGTGGTGGAATACGCCCCTGGCGGGGCTATTCCACCCTCCGCGACAGCGCGACGTTTCGGCTCGTAGGGTGGAATTGGCCGAAGGCCGTATTCCACCAACTGCTTCCCGCTACGACCGCCGGCCGGCGCGCACCGACGCCGCGTAGGCGATTGCCTCGGGGAAGAACGCCGCGAAGTCGCGCGCGAAGTCCGG
>DATMWM010000399.1:0-2716 GCA_035562535.1 Rhodocyclaceae bacterium
GCCTCGGCCTTGCCCTCGACATGCACGCCGAGTTCGCAGGGCCGGTCGTCGCACTGCTTGTCGCGCAGCACCTCGAGCCAGACGAGCATCTCGACCTCGCGGAAGCTGTAGCCCAGGCTCATGTAGCCGAGATAGCCCTGGGTCACCAGCTCGAAGTCCTTGGCGCGCTCCTCGGCGGGGCGGATGTAGGGCGGAATCGCGTTCTGGCCCGGCCAGCCCTCGGACAGCCCCTTGAACATCGGATAGCGCTCTGACAGGTGCACGTCGATCGCGCGGATGAACTTGCGCTTGTACTTGAGCGGGATGCCCCAGATGAAGCGCAGCAGCACCGAGCTCATGGCGTCGCCGCGCAGCAGCAGGCCCCAGAACGCCCGGGTGAATTTCTCGCCGAGTTCCTCCTGCTGGAACTCCCAGGAGATGGCGTTCGTGCCCTCGGCGATGAAGGCATCGCGGAAGAACTTCGGGTCGCTCACCAGGCGCCGCTGCAGCAGTTCGATCTGCTTCTGGAACAGCGCAACCGCCTCGCTCTGCTCGAGCGCGCGCCGCTCCCGGTCCACGTCCTCGATGTGATGCCGGCTGGACTCGATCTCGGCGTTCGTCTGGTAGTAGCGGTGCAGGTCCTGCCGGTCGTAGGCGCGATCGCCGCCCGGTAGTTGCTGGATGGGTTCGGACATGGCGTTTTCCCCCTCAGGCGGGTTGATTGAAGCGGATGATCTCCGCATCGCAATCGGCGGCCACGCGCGAGGCCCGGCGTACCAGGTCGGGCGTCAGCCTGACCTTCTGGAAGACGCCCGGAATCACGCGGCTGACTTCCTTCGCCTCGCCGGCGACCATGATCGTGGTCTTCTCGAACAGCTCGCTCACGTCCTGGTAGCAGGTCTTGCAGTTGGTGCAACTGGCCATGTCGGTGATCTCGACCAGCGGCCCGCCCGCTGCGGCTGCCGCGCCGGGGGCCTCTTCGCGCACCGTGGTGGTGATCGCCGAGACCGGCACGGTGGCGATCGCGGGCCCAGCCGGCGCGGCGGAGGAGGCGGCCAGCTCGGACATGCCGCGGGCGATGTCGTCGATCGAGGACTCGCGCTCCCTGACCGAAATCTCGTACTTTTCGCGCCACTCGTCGAGCTGGGCGCGGTGCGAGGCGTGCATGCGCTCGATGTGCAGGCCGCTCAGGTACTCGAGCATGCGCCAGTTGCGCCGCCGCTCCTCGACCAGATCGATGATCGCCGGCGAGACCTCCAGTCTGATCAGGCGGTTGCCCGCATCGGTGGACCAGACGAACGGGGTCTTGCCGTAGCGGTCCTCCGGACTCAGTTCGACGTACTCATGCACGGGCACCGGCTCGCCCTCGCCGTTCAGCAGATGGAAATGCTTCTTGAAACGTCCTTCCTGCAGGGCGAAGTCCGCCGGCGTCAGCGGTACCTCCATGAGCTGGGTCTTGCCATCGGCATCGGCGTAGGAGAGCGTGGTCATCGTCCAGTCCTTGCCGATGTCCGGGTTGCCGTCCAGCACGAAGCGCTCGGCCAGCGTGTCGCCGCGGCGCGGATCGTGCACGAACACCGGGCTCATGCGGCTGGTCACCGCCAGCCGCGCGCGCCGGTTGGCGGCGTCGTCCGCGATACCCTGCTCGGACATGCAGGGCGTATACACGTCGAGCAGCGCCGACGAGGCGTTGTAGTTGAGGAACTCCATGAGGTACTTCATGAAATGCCCCTGCAGCGCCGCCGTGGTCTGCACCACCAGCACGTTCGGGTGGAAGGCCGCGATCAGCCCCATCTCCTTGCGGTCTTCCTGCTTGCCGATGTGGGCGATGCCGAAGCGGCTGAGATCCGAGTCCTGCGCCGTGAAGCTGGCCGTGGAGGCCTGGCCGCCGGTGTTCGAATAGCAGCCGGTGTTCAGGACCACGACCTTGACCGGCGTGTCGGTGATCAACAACCGCGAGAGCGCGCCGAAGCCGATGTCGTAGGTGGCGCCGTCGCCGCCCATGCTGATGACCGCCGGCATCAGCGCCAGCTCTTCCTCGGAGAACTGGCTCCAGTGGAAGTACTTGAAGAACTTGTCGTGGGTCTCCGGGTCGTAGTGATCCTCGAGGTCGAGCTTGGCGATGCGCAGCGCGCGGAAGTCTTCCACCGCGCCCGCGGACAGTCCCTCGAACAGGCCCTTGGCGACCGCCGGGGTGTCCTGGAACAGGCTGTTGACCCACGGGTCGGTGTACGGGTTGAACGGGAAGGTCGAGGCATACACGCTGCTGCAGCCGGTGGCATTGGCGATCATCGCGCTCGCGGGGCCTTCGCCGGTCGGCCCGCTCTCGAAGCGGTAGAGCCGCTTTTCCAGCACCTGCAGCGCCGTGCTCATGCGCTCGCGGCGCTTCGGGTCCTGCGGGTCGGGCCGCACCTCGCCTGACTTGCTGCGCAGGCGCTCGATCAGGTCCTCCAGCTCGGCGATGTGGCGCCGGCGCCGGTCCTGGTGGATTGCTCGGTTGGCCGCGGTGATCAGGCGGACCGCCGTGGTTTCGCCGCAGCCGCGGCAGGCGCCGTGGCCGCCGGTCATCGCGTAATAGTTGTTGTGGTCCAGGATTAGGCGCTTGGTGTCGCCGTCGGGCTGCGTGGCGTTGCCGTAAAAGCGCGTCGGCGTGTTCGGCAGGGTGCTGAGGAACTCGAAGGTCGAGCCCAGTTCGGCATTGACCTCGCCGGTCTGCACCCGCGCCTCCAGCGCGCCC
>DATMWM010000400.1:0-3516 GCA_035562535.1 Rhodocyclaceae bacterium
CGGCGCGACCTACGACCAGGATCCCGCCGCCCGCGCCTCCTTCGGCACCTACCGCGCCGCCGGCAACCTGATCTACCTCAGGGAAAACTATTGAATTGCCGGCCAAAGGCCGGGCTTTTCGCTTCATCGCATCGGCATGCCCGGGACTATCCTGCGCCGGACACTGGACGGAAGTGCCGACGAAGCCGAATGATCGCCTTGCCCTTTGGACGCAGCAGGCCGGGATGGATGGCCGTGACCTTCCATGCGGACCGCATCGACCTTGCCCACGTCTGCTGGCGCGCCGGCGCGCGGCCCGAGCTGCGCAGCTTCGAGTCCTACCGGCGCCAGGGCGACGATGCCGAGGCGCTGAGGAGGCTGCGCGGCGCCCGGCGGCTCGGACGCACCCGCTGCGCCACGCTGCTCCCGGCCACCGACTACCAGGTGCTGCAGGTGGAAGCCCCGAACGTCCCGGCCGACGAACTCAAGGCGGCGCTGCGCTGGCGGATCAAGGACATGCTCGACATGCGGCTGGAGGCGGCCACGGTCGAGTCGGTGGTCATTCCCTCGGCTTCGGCCGGCGGGCGGCTGCCGCAGGTGTTCGCGGTCGCGGCGGCCAACGACGTGATCCGGGCCCGCGCCAGGCCGTTTGTCGTCGCCGGGCTGCCGCTGGAGGTGGTGGACATTCCGGAACTCGCCCAGCGAAACGTGGCCGCGCTGCTGGAAGACGAGAACCGCGGACTGGCGATGCTGGTCTTCGACGAGGACGGGGGACTGCTCACGCTGACCTACCGGGGCGAACTGTGCGCCTACCGGCGCATCGACCTGCGTGCTGGCCAGATCGCCCAGGTCGACCCGGAGCGCCGCGACCCGGTCGTGGAGCGCATCGCGCTCGAACTGCAGCGTTCGCTGGACAGCTTCGACCGCCAGTTCAATTTCATCAGCGTCTCCCGCGTGTCGATCGCCGAGGTGGCCGGCGCGCCGTGGCTCATACCGGCGCTGGCGGCCGCCAGCTACGTCCCGGTGGAAACGCTGGATCTCGGGCGCGCCGTGGACCTGTCCACGGTCGCGGAACTTCGGGACGCGCCGCGCCAGGCGGCCGCCGTGCAATGCATAGGGGCCGCCTTGCGCCCGGGCGGGGACGCAGCGTGACCCAGTACATCAACCTCTACCCGGCGGCGCTGCGCGAGGCGCGCCCGATCCCGGCGGCGAGTCACGTGGCGCTCGCCTGCCTGGTCGCCGCCGCTATCGTGTTCGGCTGGTCGCGGGTGGCGGTTTCCCGGGCCGGCGACCTGGCCGGGCAGCTCCGGGCGCTGGATGCGCGGCTCGCCGCCGAGCGGGAGCAGATCACGGCGCTCGGCCGCACGCTGGGCAACCGCAAGCCGGACGCCGCGCTCGCCACCGCACTGGGCGCGGGCGAGTCGCAGCTGGCGAGGCGGCAGGATGTGCTCGCCCTTCTGGAAGGCGGTTCGATCGGCACGACCGCCGGCTTCGCCGACGTGCTGCGCGGCTTCGCCCGCCAATCGATGCCGGGACTCTGGCTCACCGGCTTCGACGTCGCCGCCGGCGGCGCCGAGCTGACCATCAACGGCCGGGCGCTGAACGCGGAACTGGTGCCGCAATACATACGACGGCTGAACGCCGAGAAGGTATTTCAGGGCCGAAGCTTTGCGGCGCTGAAACTCGCACCGGCGCAGGCGGGCTCGACAGGCGCCGCCACCCCGGAGAATACGGGTGCACGCGGGGCGGAACCGGCCTTCGTCGAGTTCGGCCTCTCGGGCGCTCCGGTCAGGACCGCCAGGGCCGAGGCGCGGCCGTGAAGGCGGTCTGGAGCCGGCTGAGCGCCCGATTCGACAGGTTGAGCCTGCGCGAGCGGGTGCTGGTGGGCTTGGGCGCAACCGCGCTCGCCGGATTTCTCACCTACGCCGCTTTTCTCGCTCCGGCGGAGCTTGCCAGGACGACCCATGCCAGCGAACTCGCCCGCAAGACCGGCGAACTCGCCGAACTCGCGGTCCAGGCGCAGTCGCTCAGGAACCAGGCCGCCGACCCGGATGCCGCGGCGCGCGCCCGGATCGACGAGCTCCGCCGCCAGGCCGGCGAACTGGACCGGCGCCTGGGCACGCTCGAGCATGACCTCGTTCCGCCCGGCCGTGTCGCCGACCTGCTGCAGCGCCTGCTGACGCCCGGCCAGGGGCTGCGGGTCGTCGGCGTGCGCTCTCTGCCTGCGGCCGAGCTCTCCGAGGCCAAGGCCGGTGTCCAGGGTACGGGCGGCGTGTACAAGCATGGCGTCGAGATCACCCTGCAGGGCAGCTATGCCGGACTGCTCGACTACCTGCATCGCCTCGAACAGGTTCCCGAGCGCATCTATTGGGAACGGGTCAGCCTGCGCGCCGACGCCTATCCGCAGAGCACCATGACGGTCACCGTCTACACCCTCAGCCTGGACCGCGCATGGCTCACCGTCTGAGTGCCTGGACGTTCGCGCTGGTCTGCGCGCACACGGCGGCAGCCCAGGAAGCATTGAACGATCCGACCAGGCCGCCTGCGGCACCCGCGGAGGCTGCCGGTCAGGTGGCCGCGGGACCCGTCCTGCAGTCGGTGCTGCTCCCGCGCGGCGGCAGGCCGCTGGCCGTCATCAGCGGCGTCCAGGTTCCGCTCGGCGGACGCTTCGGGGACGCCACCGTGACCCGGATCACCGAATCGGCGGTCGAACTGGCTGGTCCCGAGGGCCGCCAAGTGCTCAGGCTGACGCCGGACGCGGCCAAGCAGCCGGCCACCCGGCGTGCCGCAGGCGTACCGCCCCGGCAGCCTTGATGACCGCGAAGAACAAGAGGAACCCGTCATGAACTCGATGCTCCGCACGACCGCTCTCTGGACGCTCTTCGCGGTGTCGGTGGCCGGCTGCTCGACCTCGAACACCCGGCCGGGCACCGCCTTCGACCGGATCGACCAGGAACTGCGGCGCGCCGCGGCCGAGCGTGCCGCTCCGGTCCGGCCCGAGGCGGTCGAAAGGGCGCTGCTGGCGCCGCCGCCTGAGCCGCCGAAGGCCCCGGTCCCCGCCGAGCCGCGCTTCGACCTGGTGGTGAGCAACGCGCCGGCCGGCCAGGTGTTCATGGCCATCGTCTCGGGCACCCGCTACAGCATGCTGCTGCCGCCTGAGGTGG
This sequence comes from Rhodocyclaceae bacterium, assembly GCA_035562535.1. Taxonomy (GTDB): domain Bacteria; phylum Pseudomonadota; class Gammaproteobacteria; order Burkholderiales; family Rhodocyclaceae; genus DATMWM01. Next base: position 3,144 of record DATMWM010000400.1, read on the forward strand.
CCGGGACGATCTCGGTCAACCTGAAGAACGTCACCGTGCGCGAGGCCCTGGACACGCTGCGCGAGCTCTACGGCTACGAGTACCGCCTCCAGGGCACCCGCATCTTCATCCAGCCGGTGGCGCTGCAGACCCGGGTGTTCCAGGTCAATTACCTGTTCGGCCAGCGCCAGGGCAAGAGCGTGGTCGGGGTGACCTCCAGTTCGATCTCCACCGCGGCCGCCGGGACGGCGCAGACCGGCGGGGCGGCGCTGGCGCCGGTGATCGCCACGCCGGGCGCCCAGATCGTGCCGCAGGAGAGCAGCCGCATCGTCACGCAACTGCAGAGCGACTTCTGGGCGGAGGTCGCCCAGGCCCTGCGCGCGATCGTCCCGGC
>DATMWM010000401.1:0-9040 GCA_035562535.1 Rhodocyclaceae bacterium
GCCCCGGACGGCCCGTCGGCCGGCAGCGCAGCCGGCGGAAACGCGGCGCCGGTCTGCGTGGCGGGCCGACGGGCCGTCCGGGGCGTCTGGGGTGAGGGGGTGAGTATGGGCTGGGTCCTGTCCACGATGCCGCTCCTTTCCGCCGCAATCCGGAAGCACGATGAATGCCGCTGATATGCTATGGTTTTCCCGGGCCCGCGCATTGACGGCGATCAGCGGCGACGGCGATATTTCGGCGGGCGCAGGCAAGCGGCAGGCGCCCTGTCCCGGCAGGGCCGGAACTCGCCGGGCGCTCGGTGCCAACCCCGAAAACACCGGCCAACCGACAGCGGAGGATCCATGGCGGCAACCTCGATTCATGACCGCGCCGCGGGCGCGATCATGGGCGCGTTCATCGGCGACGCCCTGGCGCTCGGCCCGCACTGGTATTACGACCTGGACGAACTGCGCCGGGACTACGGCGAGTGGATAAGCGGCTACACCGCGCCGAAGGCCGGGCGCTATCACGCCGGGCTGGAAGCGGGACAACTCTCGCAGGCCGGCTACATCCTGGCCCTCGCCCTGGAGTCCCTGGTGGAGCGGGGCGGCTACGACGAAGCGGATTTCTGCCGGCGCATGGAGCAGGATCTCTTCCCCCTGCTGGACGGCACGCCGATGAGCGGCCCCGGGGGCTATACCAGCCAGTCGATTCGCGAGGCGTGGCGCCGGCGCGTGCTGCAGAACCTGCCGTGGGGGCGGACCGGCGGCCACGCCGACACCACCGAAGCCGCCGAGCGCACGCTCGCCATCGCGGTGCGCTACGCGCTGGAACCGGCGCGGCTGGCCGCGGCGGTGGCCGGCAACACCGTCCTGACCCAGACCGACGACACGGTGGTATCGATGACCGTGGCCTATGGGGCCGTGCTCGGCCTGCTGGTCCAGGGGCATGCGCTGGACGAGGAGATCTCGGCGAAGCTGATGGCACTGGTGAAGGCCGGCAGACTCCCCTTCCACGCGGTCACGAGCGACAAGCTGCAGCCGCCGCGGCCGGGCGAACCCGAGCCGCCGCGCGCCGGCCTCTTCGCGTCGCCGGACGCGCTGCTCACGCCGTCCTACATGGCGGCCGCGGCGGACGATCCCGACATCCGCATCGAGCCGGCGTGGAAGGTCTCGATCGTCTATGGCATGCCCTGCGCCATCTACCATCAGCTGCCGGCCGCCTACTATCTCGCGGCCCGCTTCCGCAATGACTTCGAGTCCGCGGTGCTGCACGCGCTCAACGGCGGCGGACAGAACCAGGCGCGCGCGATCCTGACCGGCGCCCTGGCCGGCGCGCAGACCGGCCTGGCGGGCATCCCGGGCAGGTTCCTGGACGGGCTCGACGATTCGCAGCGGCTGGTAGGCCTGGCGACCCGGCTCGCCGACCAGGCCGCCGGCGGTGCGGCAGCCCCCTGACGAAGGGTGTACCGACTTGCCGAAAACCTCGGAACACGCCGGATATTCACGCCGATTTCCGCGTTGCAGAGCGACGTGCCGGAGCCGACGATTGCGCGATGGAACCGATGGACCGATGGGATGCAGGCGCACCGCCCCCGGGCGAGCCCCGGCGCATGAGCTCGGCCGAGTGGGCGGCGATCGGCGAGGACGCCAAGCACGTCGAGGACGGCCGCTACTACGTCCTCGTGCCCGACGCCCAGGGCACCCGGGTGGTGGAAATACAGTTCACCGACCGGCACCCGCGCCGCACCGGCGCCAGGAGGCGGACCGGCTAGGCGGGCGGTTCGCGCGCCCTCTTACGGCCGGCTGTCCCGGCTTCGAATGTCGCGATACCGATGACCCGGGAGTCGCTGCCGGCCGGCCGGGCTGGCCTGCCTCGTCCCGGACTGCCGAGTGAGCCGATGGACCTGGACGCGGTACGGGGACTCCTGCCCGGCTTCCTCGATCAGTCCGATGTCGCGATCGCCGTCAAGGCGCCCGACGGCCGCTACCTGTTCGCCAATCGCGCCTACGGGCGGTACGTGCAGGCGGCGCAGGAATCGATCGCCGGTCGCGGCGACCGCGACTTGATGCCGGCCGAGCGTTTCGCCGCCGCGGACGAGGCGGAGCGGGCCGCGCTCCGGCTGGGTCGGAGCGTTTCCAGGGACGAGCGGTTCGTCCTGGACGGACAGACGGTTTTCTTCGTCTCGACCCGCTTCCCCATCCTGGACGAGCGCCGGCAGGTGGCCGGCATCGGCGTGCTGGCGATGGATCTCACCGAGCAGGCGCGCGATCGCGTCGAGGCGCAGACCGCCCTCAAGGCGACCGAGCGGGCGAACACCCGGTTGCGCACGGCGGTCGAGACGCTCGAACAGATCGCCGGCACCGACCGGCTCACCCGCGCCTGGAACCGCAGGCGTTTCGACGAGGTGGTCGAAAGCGAGATTCACCGCAGCGTGCGCCACGGCCGTCCGCTGTCGGTGCTGATGCTGGATATCGACCATTTCAAGCGGGTCAACGACGAACACGGCCACCAGGTCGGCGACCGGGTGCTCGTCGCGGTGGCCCGAAGAGTGCGGGAGGTCATGCGCAAGTCGGACTCGCTGACCCGATGGGGTGGCGAGGAGTTCCTGGTCATGGCGCCCGACTCGGGACTCGCCGAGGCCCGGGTCCTGGCCGAACGCATCCGCGAGCGCGTCGCCTCGTGCCCGGTCGATGGGGACGTGCGGGTCACGGTCAGCATCGGTGCGGCGGTGTACGCGGCGGGCGAGAGCGCGGGCGAATGGATTCATCGCGCCGACCGGGCGATGTACGAGGCGAAGCGCGCCGGCCGCGACAGGGTGGAACTCGATCGTTCCGGAAGCGCCGACGACGAGTCGGCGCGCGCGGCGGGATCGTTCGTGCAACTCGCCTGGCGGGATGCGTTCCACTCGGGGAACGAGCTGATCGACACCCAGCATCGGGCGCTGTTCCAGGTCTCGAACGAACTGCTCGACGCGGTGCTGTCCGGGCGCCCGCAGCAGGAGGTGAGCGCCATCGTCGCGCGCCTGCTGGCGGACGTGGTCCGGCATTTCCGCGACGAGGAGCGCGTCCTCGTCGCGACTTCGTATGCCGGGCTCGTGGAGCATGCCCGGGAACACGCGCTCCTGGCGGCCAAGGGCACGGAACTGGCGAAGCAGTATGCCGAAGGCACGCTCTCGGTGGGCAGCCTGTTCCAGTTCCTGGTCTACGACATGGTGGCGCTGCACATGCTGGGTGCCGATCGCAAGTATTACCCGTGGGTTTCCGCGCATTTGAGCGGGACTTCGCAGCGCGCGGATGCCGGGCAGCCGGCACATCCCTCGTCCGGCTAGGGCTTCACCCGTGCCCGGCCGTGCGGGTTGCCCTTCGATCCCGTATGCTTACGGCCGTTTTTCCGACCCTTTTTCGATGACTTTGCGGAGATTCCTTCGATGAGATTCCTGTTCGCAGCCGCTGCCCTCGCAACCGTCCTGCCGATGTCCGGCGCACTTGCCGAGGCGCCCGCAGCGGCCGACGAAACGACCCCGTCCGGACTGGTCTATCGCTCGCTCAAGGAGGGCACCGGGGCGAGCCCCGCCGCGTCGGACACGGTGAAGGTGCACTATCGCGGCACCCTGCCCGACGGCAAGGAGTTCGACAGTTCCTATGGCCGCGGGCAGCCGGCCGAGTTTCCGCTGAACGGGGTGATCCGCTGCTGGACCGAAGGCGTGCAGAAGATGAAGGTGGGCGGCAAGGCGCGGCTGACCTGCCCCCCGGGCATCGCCTACGGCAACCGCGCGGTCGGCGGCGTGATCCCGGCCAATTCGACCCTGGTGTTCGAGATCGAACTGCTGGACGTCCGCAAATAGACCCGCGGGTCCGGTCCCGAATGGGCGTGCGGCGGCCGGCCCCGACGGCCCGGTCAACGCGCCTGCCCGCCTGCGGAACACGCAACGTAGCGCACGCGCCGTGGCGATCGACATCCTGATCGTAGACGACGAGCCGGACATCGCCGACACCCTGGCCTACGCGCTGCGCGCGGAGGGATTCCGCACGCATTGCCTCGGCCTGGGCGGGGAGGCGCTGGCGGCCGTGCGCAACGGCAGGTACGACCTGGTGGTCCTGGACGTGGGCCTGCCTGACATGAGCGGGTTCGACGTCTGCCGCGCGCTGCGGCGCGAGTCGGACATCCCGGTGATCTTCCTGACTGCACGCTCAGACGAGGTGGACCGCGTCGTCGGCCTCGAACTCGGCGCCGACGACTACGTGCCCAAGCCGTTCAGCCCGCGCGAGGTCGCCTCGCGGGTGCGAGCGATCCTGCGCCGCGCGCGCCCGGCCGAACCGCCCGCCGGCGCACCGGCGTCGCGCTTCGCGGTCGACGCCGAGGGCGCGCGCATCGCCTATCGCGGCGTCTGGCTGGCCCTGACCCGCTACGAGTACCGCCTGCTCGCCACGCTGCTGGAGCGCCCCGGGCGCATCCTCAGCCGCGCGCAACTGATGGACAGGGTCTGGTCGGACGCCGAGGACAGTCTCGACCGCACGGTGGATGCTCACGTCAAGACGCTGCGCGCCAAGCTGCGGGCGGTCGCCGACGAGGATCCGATCGAGACGCACCGCGGCCTGGGCTACAGTGTCCGGCGCGAGAACGCGTGAACATCGCGATCCGGCTGTTCGCCGGCTACTTCCTGATCGTCGGCGTGGCTGCCTGGTTCGTGCTGAACATTTTCGCGCGGGAGGTCGAACCCGGCGTGCGCCAGGCGACCGAGGATGCGCTGGTGGATACCGCGAACCTGCTGGCGGAGCTCGCCGCCGCGGACCTGGCCTCGGGAGCGATCGGGAGCGGAGCCTTCGCCGCGGCGGTCGGCCGGGCGATCCGCCGCGATCCGCGCGCGACCATCTGGGGCGTGAGCAAGAGCGCGGTCGACTCCCGGATCTATGTCACCGATGCGCAGGGCACGGTGGTCTTCGATTCCGCCGGGACGGCGCTCGGGGCGGACTTCAGCCAGTGGCTCGACGTGGCGCGCGTGCTGCGCGGGGAGTACGGCGCCCGCAGCACCCGCCGCGACCCGGGCGATCCGGCCAGCTCGGTCATGCACGTCGCGGCACCGGTGTCCGCGCAGGGGAAACTCATTGGAGTGCTGTCCGTGGCCAAGCCGATGGCGGCGCTGCTGCCTTACGCGGAGCGCGCCCGCGAGCGGGTCCGGCGCGCCGGGTTCGCGCTGCTGGGCGTTTCGGCGCTGATCGGCCTGCTGTTCACGGCCTGGCTCACCGGGTCGCTCAACCGCCTGCGCGACTACGCCCGCGCGGTGGCGCAGGGCGAACGGGCGGTGGCGCCGACGGCCGGCGGACGCCAGCTCTCGGAGCTGGCACGCGCGCTCGCATTCATGCGCGAGCGTCTCGACGGCAAGCAGTATGTCGAGCGCTATGTTCAGAGTCTGGCCCACGAGATGAAGAGCCCGCTGACGGCGGTTCGCGGCGCCGCCGAATTGCTGCAGGAGGATCCGCCGGCGGCGGATCGCGTGCGCTTCGCCAGGCAGGTCGACGAGCATGCCGCGCGCATGCAGCGGATCATCGAGCGGCTGCTGTCGCTCGCCCGGGTCGAGCAGCTCCAGGCGCCCGAGGCGGTGCGCGACATCGATCTCGTCGAACTGGTGGATCAGGTCCTTGCCAGTCGAGCGGAATCGATGTCCGGGCGGAAGTTGCGGGCGCAGGTCGAGGGCGGAGGCGGCGTTAGCGTCCGGGGCGACCTGTTCCTGCTGCAGCAGGCACTCGGAAATCTGCTCGACAACGCGATCGAATTCTCGCCCGAGGCCGGCGTGATCGAGATCCGGATCGAAGCCGCCGACGGCCGCCATGCGGTGTCGGTGCGCGACCACGGCCCGGGGGCGCCCGAGTTCGCACTGCCGCATGTGTTCGAGCGCTTCTACTCGCTGCCGCGCCCGGCCACCGGACGCAAGAGCACCGGGCTCGGGCTGGCGTTCGTCCGCGAGGTCGCAAAGCTGCATGGCGGTCGCGCGGAGTTCGGCAACGCCCCGGACGGCGGGGCAGTCGCCCGCCTCGAACTTCCCGGCTGACGCGGCCGGCGACTTCACGCCCGCTTCATCGTCGCTTCACTGCGGCCGACTAGCCTCGGTCGTGTCGCAACGACCAAAAAAGGGTGTGCCGTGAAAAACAGACTGTTCATCAAGCTCTCGCTGATCGCGCTCGTCTCGCTCCTGCTGCTGGTCCCGCTGTCCATGATCGAGGGACAGATCGCGGCGCGCAGCGCGCGCCAGGCCGACGTGCGGCGGGACATCGCGGAGTCGGCGGCCGGCGCGCAGAACCTGGTCGGGCCGGTGCTGGCGATCCGCTATCGCGAACGCGTCGAGCGGCAGGACAAGGACCGTACCGAGGGCGCGGCGCGCTACGAACTGGTCGAGCGTACCCGCGTGCTGGCGCCGCAGAAGCTCGACATCGACGGGGTGGCGCGGGTGGAGTCGCGCAGCCGGGGCCTGTACCGGGCGCGCCTGTACCACCTGGATCTGCACATCGTCGGCAGCGTGGTCGTGCCGGTCCGGCTGGGGTTCGATTCGGCGCGAGATATCGTAGAGGCCCAGGCGTTCCTGGTCCTGGGGCTGACCGACCTGCGGGGCGTGGAGAACGATCCGCAGGTGCGGATCAACGGGCAGCCGCACCGGTTCGTCGCCGGGAACGCAGGTGCGCTCGGCGGACCGGGCGTGCATGTCGCGCTGGGACTGATTGACCTTTCGGCCGGGAACCGCTTCGAATTCTCGGTCCCGCTGAACGTCGCAGGTACCGAGCGCCTGGCGATTGCTCCGGCCGGGGACGCGACCACGGTATCGCTGAAGTCCGACTGGCCCCACCCGAGCTTCCAGGGCCGCTTCCTGCCGGTCGCCCGAACGGTGTCGGACGAAGGCTTCGAGGCCCGCTGGGAAGTCTCGCACCTCGCCCGCAACTTCGACAGGATGCTCAAGGCCTCGGCGCCGGACGGTCCGGGCGAGACGCTGGACATCGGATTCATGGATCCGGTCAATGTCTACCTGCAGTCGGAACGGGCGGTCAAGTACGGCGTCCTGTTCGTCGTGCTCACGTTCGCCGCGTTCTTCCTGACCGAGATCCTGCGGCAATTGCGGATCCACCCGATGCAGTACCTGCTGGTGGGCCTGGCGCTGGCGACCTTCTTCCTGCTGCTGATCGCGCTCTCGGAACACATGTCCTTCGCGCTGGCCTACGGCACGGCCGCGACTGCCTGCGTGGCGCTGATCGGCGCCTATCTCGCCGGCGCGCTGGGAAGCCGCCGGCGCGGACTGGCGGGCGCAGCCGGGGTCGGGGCGCTGTACGCGGTGCTCTACGGCGTTCTGCTGTCCGAGGACAACGCGCTGCTCATGGGAACGCTGTTGATCTTCGCGGCGCTGGGCGCGACGATGCTCGCGACTCGTACGATCGACTGGTATCGCCTCGGCGAGGCGAAGGCCGCGTGATCCGATTCACGCCGTCGAGCGGGTCGCCGCGGAAGCTGCGTAGTAATTCCGGGACGGCGAGCCGGATCGGGCCGATGATCGCCCGCGGTTGCAGGCATGGCGGCGAGGTCAGTCGAATCGGGCAATCTCCTTCCCGAGCAACACGAGGTTCGGCCCCGCATGGCGCGGGGCACTTTTTTTGCAGGGGACGGGGCGTTGCGGAAAACAAAAAAGCCGGCGGGAAAGAGCGCCGGCTTTAAATCATCCTTCTATGCAAGAAGGAGGAGGTCAGGGCTCGAATGCTACGCGGGCCCGGGGCCCGGTAAAATCGGGTGACGTCTTATTCTTATGTAGGAATCCGTCCTACACGAGCCCAGCAGGTTCGGCCAGCGGGGCGCCGCCCCATCCGGCGCCGCGGGCGTGGTTACGGCGCCGGTTCCGAGGGATCGAAGTCGAGTTCCACGCGCGCGCCGTTCGGGTCGAAGCAGAAGAGTTGCCAGATCCCGGATCCGGACAGTCGGCGCAGGTCGTAGCGAAGGTTCCGGGCCTGCAGCCGCTTCACGGTGCCGGCCAGGTCGCGTGCCGTGAATGCCATGTGGTCGATTACCCCGCGCGGATCCGCAGGCAGCGCGCGGCCGGCGACAATGTGCAGCACGGCGGCTTCGCCCGCGTACAGCCAGGCGCCCGGGAAACCGAGTTCGGGCCGCTCGCCCTCGACGAGGCCGAGCAGGTCGACATAGAACGACTTGGTCTCCTCCAGGTCGCGCGCCAGGACCGTGAAGTGATTCATGCCGATGATCGCCATCGTGGTCTCCGCTTTCCGGGCAGATGCGACGCATCCGGCCGCCGTGCGCGGATGGTAGCGCCGACGCCGGGCCGCGGGTAGCCGGTACTACCCGCCGCGCTCCGGCAGGCCGGCCGGAGCGGTCGAGACTGCGCATTCGCGCATGCGGTCGAGCAGCCCGGAGTGACGCAAGGTTTGCCTCGCGCAGGCCGACTCGAACACGTCGGCGGTTCCGGCGATGGCGACCGACCGTGTGGCGCGGGTCACCGCCGTATAGACCAGCTCGCGCACCGCGACCCGAACCGGTCTGGCCGGCAGGACGAAGAGGACCGATTCGTACTGCGAGCCCTGCGCCTTGTGCACCGTGGCGGCGTAGGCCGTTTCGTGTTCCGGCAGCCTGACCGGCGCGACGCAGCGGAAGCCGCCGGCGGGCGCGGGGAACCAGACCGCCGGCTGGCCGTCGTCGTCCGGCAGGCAGATGCCGACGTCGCCGTTGTACAGGCCGAGCACGTGGTCGTTGCGCAATACCATCACCGGCCGGCCCGGATACCAGGGCGAGGCGCCGCCCGGGTCCAGCGGGTGGTCCAGTGCCGACCGGAGGTGCTCGGCCGCGAGCACGTTCAGCCTGACCGCGCCGCGGCCGGTGTCGCGAATCGCGCACAGCACGCGGAAGCGGTCGAACGCCGCGAATACGGACGCCATGTCGCCGGCATGCGTTCGCAGGGCGTCCAGATACGGGGCATAGCCGTCGAGCAGGGCCCGGTGCGCCGGGTCGCCGAGTTCCTCGCCCTCGTCCTCGATCCATCGCACCGCGTCGTCGGTCGCGCCGCGCAGCCAGGCC
>DATMWM010000402.1:0-4685 GCA_035562535.1 Rhodocyclaceae bacterium
CGGGCGGCGCAATCCTCGAGCGTCAGCACCAGATCGGCCCATTCGAGGATCCCGGTTTCGGCAGGCGAAGCGGCGCGCGGCTCGATCCGTTCCCCGGCGCCGGCTTCCGCGAGCCGCGCCGCCTCTTGCGCCCAGTCCGGATGGTCGAGCGCGACGAATACCAGCCGCAGCCTGCGCTTGAACGGCATGTCAGTTCCCATTGCCGGCGGCGATGCCGGCGAGCAGCCTGCGGATCGGCGCGGGCAGGGCTGCATCGGCCAGGCCGTCGAGCGGCAGCCATTGCAGCCCGCGGTCCTCGGCGGCGTACGGCTCGGGCCTGCCGCGGCAGAGCAGCGGCCGGATCTCCAGCCGGAAGTGGGTGAAACCGTATGCGACCGGCGGCAGTTCCCGGACGGCTTCGACCCGGAAGCCGTAGCGCTCCAGCGCGAGCTGCGCCGGATCGGCCGTTCCGGCGGGCAGTTCGGGCAGGCCGAGCAGGCCGCCCCAGATGCCGGCCGGCGGCCGCTGCTCCAGCAGCACGCGCCGGCCCTCGGTCAGCACCAGCAGGACCGCGCTGCGCGAGGGCAGCGCGCGGCTCGGCCGCGGCGCCGGCAATTCCGCCGTCCGCCCCTCGCGCCGGGCGGCGCAGGCGTCGGCCAGCGGGCAGCGCCCGCAGTCCGGGCGGGTCCGGGTGCACACCGTGGCGCCCAGGTCCATCAGCGCCTGGGTGTAGGTCCGCATGTCCCTGCCCGGCAGAAGATCCTCGGCCAGGGCCCAGAGCGCGTTCTCCACCGGCTTCGCGCCGGGGAAGCCCTCGATGCCGAAGCAGCGGGCGAGCACGCGCTTGACGTTGCCGTCCAGGATGGCGGCGCGCGCGCCGAAGGCGAAGGCGGCGATCGCCGCGGCGGTCGAGCGGCCGATGCCCGGCAGCGCGGCGATCGACGCCGGGTCGCGCGGGAAGCGGCCGCCGTGATGTTCGACGAGCACCTGCGCCGCGCGGTGCAGGTTCCGCGCCCGCGCGTAGTAGCCCAGCCCGCTCCACAGCGGCATCACCTCGGAGACCGGCGCGGCGGCGAGCGTGGCGAGGTCGGGAAAGCGGTCCAGGAAGCGCAGGTAATAGGGAATGACCGCGGCCACCTGGGTCTGCTGGAGCATGATCTCCGACAGCCAGATCCGGTAGGGGTCGCGGGTGCCCTGCCAGGGCAGGTCGTGGCGGCCGTGGCGCTTCTGCCAGCGGACCAGTCTGGCGGCGAAGTCGGGGACCGCGACTTCCGCCTGGCCGCGGTTCGCGTCGCGCGGTCGCCGCAAGACTCAGGCGGCGACCGGCCTGACCCGGCTGGCGGCGAGCTTGGCGCGCTGGCGGGCTTCGGCTATGTCCTTGCCGGCAGCCAGCGCCACGCCCATGCGGCGCTTGACGAAGGATTCCGGCTTGCCGAACAGGCGCAGGTCCGAACCGGGCACCGTCAGGGCTTCGGCCACGCCCTCGAAGGCGATGCCAGCCGCGTCAATCCCGCCGTAGATCACCGCCGAGGCGCCGGGTCCGCGCATGGCGACGTCCACCGGCAGGCCCAGGATGGCGCGCGCGTGCAGCTCGAACTCGCTCTGTACCTGCGAGCACAGGGTCACCAGGCCGGTATCGTGCGGCCGCGGGCTGACCTCCGAGAACCACACGTCGTCGCCCTTGATGAACAGCTCCACGCCGAAGATGCCGCGCCCGCCCAGGCTGCCGGTGACCGCGTGGGCGATCGCCCGCGACTGCGCCAGCGCGGTCGGGCTCATCGGCTGCGGCTGCCAGGATTCCACGTAGTCGCCCGAAACCTGCACGTGGCCGATCGGCTCGCAGAAGTACGCGCCGACCAGTCCGGTCGAGTCCTTGGCGCGCACGGTGAGCTGGGTGATCTCGTAGTCGAAGTCGATGAAGCCCTCGACGATCACCCGGCCCTGGTTGACCCGCCCGCCCTGGGCGGCGTAGTCCCACGCCTTGGCCACGTCCGCCGGCGCCTTCACCAGCGACTGGCCCTTGCCGGAGGAGGACATCACCGGCTTGACCACGCAGGGGTAGCCGATGCCGCCGTCTATCGCCGCCTGCAGTTCGTCCAGCGAATCGGCGAAGCGGTAGGGCGAGGTCGGCAGGCCGAGTTCCTCGGCGGCGAGCCGACGGATGCCCTCGCGGTTCATGGTCAGCCGCGCCGCGCGCGCGGTCGGGATGACCTCGGCCAGGCCCTCCTTCTCGATCTCGACCAGCACCTCGGTGGCGATCGCCTCGATCTCCGGCACGACCAGGTGCGGCCGTTCCTTCTCGATCAGCGCGCGCAACTGGGCCGGGTCGCTCATGGCGATGACGTGCGAGCGGTGTGCCACCTGATGGCCGGGCGCGTCCGGGTAGCGGTCGACCGCGATCACCTCCACGCCCAGGCGCTGCAGGGCGATGATCACCTCCTTGCCCAGTTCGCCCGCGCCGAGCAGCATGACGCGCGTGGCCGAGGGAGAGAGCGGCGTGCCGATCCTCATGTCCTGTCTCCGCGATGCCTTACTTGATGAAGCCGTTCTTCTTCAATTCCTCGCCGACGATGCGCGAGACTTCCTTCGCCACCTGGGCCCGCGAGTCCGGGTTGGCGCTCTCCAGCGTGGCGGTCCACGCCGGCTTGCCCTCCGGCAGGTCGAACAGGATCGACTCGATCAGGTAGCGCTTGTCCACGTAGGTGTAGCCGGGCGTGGTGTAGGCGTAGCCGAAGGCGTAACCGGAGTAGCCGTAGAAGGAGCGGTAGTACGGGGCCGGATAGAGCGGCGCCGGGGCCGGCATGTACTGGACCTGCGGCGGCACGTAGACGTCCTGCTCGTCCTTGGACAGCAGCCGGACCACCAGCGCCGCCTGGAAGCCGTCCTTGATCAGCCGCGCCTTGATCTTCTCCTTGTTCGCCTCGTTCAGTTCGTCGTCCTTGAACAGGGTGTAGGCCGGCACGACCTGCACCCCGGCTCCGGCACCCGCCGCGCGCGCCTGCTCCTCGGCGAAGCGGCGCTGACCCTCGTCCTTGGAGGCGACGAACACCGCCATCTTCTTGATCGGCGGCCCGCTGTAGGCCGGATCCTTCCACGAGGAAACGAGCGAGGTGGAGGTGCAGGCGGCCAGCAGGGCCGCGGCCAGGACGGCGGCGGCGATGGCCCCGGTTCGGAAGGTCATCGTGCGCATCATGATTGCATTCTCCTGACGAGGGTGGACGGTGCGCAGCGTATCAGTTTCGCGAGCCCTTGTGCCCCGACCGCCGGCCTCAGGACAGGCTGATCGCCGCCGGACCGACCCGCCAGATGTCGCGGCAGTACTCGGCGATCGTGCGGTCCGAGGAAAACCGGCCCATGCGCGCCGTGTTCAGGATCGACATGCGGGTCCAGCGCTCCGGATCCTGCCAGGCCCGGCCCACCTGCGCCTGGCCGTCGAGGTAGGACTGGTAGTCGGCGAGCAGCAGGTAGTCGTCGCTTTCCAGAAGGTGCTCGATGAGCGGACGGAACAGCGCCGTGTCGCCGTGGGTGAACAGGCCGCTCGCCAGCAGGTTCATCGTTTCCCGCAGCTCGGCATTGGTCTCGAAGACCGCCCGCGGCCGGTAGCCCTCGCGCCGCACGCGCGCGACCTCCTCGGCGGTCAGCCCGAACAGGAAGAAGTTCTCCGCGCCGACCTCGTCGCGGATCTCGATGTTGGCACCGTCCAGGGTGCCGATGGTGAGCGCGCCGTTCATCGAGAACTTCATGTTGCCGGTGCCCGATGCTTCCATGCCGGCGGTCGAGATCTGCTCCGAAAGGTCCGCGGCCGGGTAGATGCGCTGGGCGAGCTTGACGCTGAAGCCGGGCACGAACACCACCTTCAGCCGGCCGGCCACGTCCGGGTCGCGGTTCACCACCTCGGCCACCGAGTTGATCAGCTTGATGATCAGCTTGGCCATGAAATAGCCGGGCGCGGCCTTGCCGCCGAAGACGAAGGTGCGCGGCACCATCTCGGTGGCCGGATCGTGCTTGATCCGGTTGTACAGGGTGAGCACGTGCAGCAGGTTCAGGTGCTGGCGCTTGTACTCGTGGATGCGCTTGACCTGGATGTCGAACAGGCTGGCCGGGTCGACCGCCACGCCGAGCCGTCCCTGGATGAACGCGGCCAGGGAGCGCTTGCACTCGGTCTTCACCCGCCGCCAGTCCTCGCGGAAGCCGGCGTCCTCGGCGTGGCGCTCCAGCTCGCGCAGCCGCGACAGGTCGCGCTTCCACTGCGTGCCGATGGCGCGGTCGATCAGGCCGGTCAGGCCCGGATTGGCGAGCATCACGAAGCGGCGCGGCGTTACGCCGTTGGTCTTGTTCTGGAACTTCTGCGGCCAGAACTCGTGCACGTCGCGCAGCACCGTGTCGCCGAGCAGCCGGGTGTGCAGCGCGGCCACGCCGTTGATCGTGTGGCTGCCCAGGCAGGCCAGATGCGCCATGCGCACGTAGCGCGGGCCGGACTCGTCGATCAGCGACAGCCGCTGCGCCCGCGTCTCGTCGTGCGGGAAGCGCATCCGCACCTCGTCCAGGAAGCGCCGGTTGATCTCGTAGATGATCTCCATGTGCCGCGGCAGAAGCCGCTCGAACATGTCGACCGGCCACTCCTCCAGCGCCTCGGGCATCAGCGTGTGCACGGTGTAGCCGAAGGTGTTGCGCGTGATGTCCCAGGCCCGGCCCCAGTCCAGCAG
>DATMWM010000403.1:0-8059 GCA_035562535.1 Rhodocyclaceae bacterium
ATGTGGTGATGAATCAACAGACCTTGGCCGACATGGGCATGTTCTTTACCAAGGCGGCGTTTCTGACCATCGGTGGTGCGTATGCGGTGTTGCCGTATGTGTATCAGGGCGCGGTCGAGCACTACGGCTGGCTGACCGGCCTGCAGATGGTCGACGGCCTGGCCCTGGGCGAGACCACGCCCGGCCCGCTGATCATGGTGGTGACCTTCGTCGGCTTCGTCGGCGGCTGGACCAAGCAGCTATTCGGTCCGGATGCGCTGCTCGCCGCGGGCTTGGCCGCGGCGGCGGTGGCCACCTTCTTCACCTTCCTGCCGTCCTTCCTGTTCATCCTGATCGGCGGGCCGGTGGTCGAGGCCACCCACGGCGACATCAAGTACACGGCGCCGCTCACCGGTATCACCGCCGCCGTGGTCGGCGTGATCGTCAATCTCGCGGTGTTCTTCGCCTGGCACGTGTTCTGGCCGGCGGGCACGGACGCGGCGCGGTTCGCCGGCGGCTTCGAATGGTTTGCCGCGCTGCTGGCCGCCGCCGCCGCCGTGGCGCTGTTCCGCTACAAGGTCGGCATCATCCCGGTGATCGCGGCCTGCGCCGCCGTGGGCCTGGTCTACAGGCTCGCGATCTGAGCGGGACGCGAAGGGATAGCCCGCGGTTGACCCGGCCCCGCGCCCCGAACAGGCGCCGGGCGAACCCCCGCGGCGGTGATTTCCCCACCAGCCTCGGAGGCGGGCGGGGCGGTTCAGCGCACGACCAGCACCGGGCAGCGGGCGTCGTGCATGACCTGCTTCGACACCGAGCCCATGCGCAGCGCCTCGAAGAAGGTCTTGCCGGAATGGCCGACGATGATCAGGTCGGCGTTCTCCCGCTCGGCGTGCTGCAATAGCTGGTCGCCGGGCTTGCCCACCGCGATCTCGAACTGCGTGGTCACGCCGGCCGCCTCGACGCGCGGCTTCAGCCCCTGCAGCAGGTTGCGCTGCGCCTGACGCGAATTCTGGAGAACCTTCTGGCTCTCCTTGTCGCCCAGGTATTCGGGCGGCGAAACCACCGCGATCACGTCCAGCGTCGAGCCGTACTTCGACGCCATGTCCAGCGCCATGTCCAATGCTTTCCTGGACGGCTCCGAATCGTCGTAGCCGATGAGTATCTTGCGAATCATGCTGCCCCTCCCCTCAGACCGGGCCCGCGCTGCCGTGCGAAGGCCCTGTACGCTCCATGGATTACTATAGCGCCGTCATCCGGCAGGGGCAAGGTTGCCGCCGCCGCGCGCAAGCCGGAACGCCCCTTACCGCAGCGTAGAGATCGACATGGACATCCACGGCAGACCGATACAGGAACGCATCGACTGGCTCTACGACCTGGCGCGCCGGCACTCGGCCGCCTATTCCAGCCCGGAGGCGCAACTCGCTCGCAGCCGCTACCTCGCGCGGCACCCCACCGCGATCGCGGCGATGAAGTGCATGGACGGGCGGATCAACCTGCCGGTGGTGACCGGCACGCCGCTGGGCATCATCCAGCCCTTCCGCAACCTGGGCGGCATGTTCGACCTGGGCTGGCCGCACCTGGGCGAGGTGCTCGCCGCCTACGTGCAGCGCATGGTCGCCGAGGGCCGCCGGGTGCTGATGCTGATCACCTACCACTACTCGAAAGGCGACCCGCACCGCGGCTGCGCCGGCTTCAACTACGACACCCGGGCCGCGATCGCGCACACGCACGCCATCCTGCGCCAGACCGAATTCACCTTCGGCACCGGCCACGGCACGGTCTATCCGCTGATCTGCGGGCTGGAGACCGACGAGGACGCGCTGGTGCTGCACGGCGCGGACGGCGGGAAGCTGGACATGGCGAGTCTGGCCCCGGCCGACCGGGAGACGCTGCCGGAGCGCATGGCGCAACTGTTCCCGGAGATGCCGGCCCAGGTGAGAAACGACCTGCTGCCGCTGCTCTACGGCAACCTGGAGCACATCGCCGCGGTGCGGCACAGCGAGCGCACCCTGAACATCGAGCACCGCGAGTGGATGATCTGCCTGGGCCGCGGCTTCGACTTCCTGCACACCCCGAACCTGGCGCTGATCATCGGCCCGTACAGCCCGAACCTGGACGACCCGATCCGCAAGGCGGCCGGCATCATCCTCGGCAACATGCACGCCGGGCGCATCCCGGACGACGGCTTCCTGCTGCTCGCCTCGGTGCCCTACGACGAGATCGGCATGGACCGCGCGCGGGCCGAACTCAAGTCGCGCTTCCTGGCGCGCTTCGGCGCGGAGGTGATCCGCAGCGAGTTCCCCGACCTCGCCCGGCGGATGTTCGTGCATACCGCCGTGCTGGACTGGCGTTCGAGGACGCTGGAGAACATCGGCACCGATTGAACCGGCTCAGGGCAGCCGCGCCACCCAGCCCTCGCCCGCTTGGCGCAGCACCTCGAGCACCGGCGCCGGGTAAAAACCCACCGCGAGCACGATCAGCGCCAGCACCAGGACGATCGCCAGTTCGCGCGGCCGCAGGTCGGCGGCCTGAAGCACCGCGGCGTGCCGCGCCGGACCGAAGAAGACGCGCCGGGTCAGGCCGAGGAAGTAGGCGGCGCCGACCACCGCCCCGGCCAGGGCCGCGATGCCCGCCCCGGTGTGGGTGCGCAGCGCCGAGAGCAGGATCAGCAGTTCCGCCGGGAAGCCGCTGGTCCCCGGCAGGCCCATCCCGGCCAGCCCGAAGAGCAGGAAGAAGCTCGCCAGCAGCGGCATCGTGCGCGCGACCCCGCCCAGGTCCGAGGCGTCGGTCGAGCCGGTGCGCTGGTGCAGGAACCCGGCGAGCAGGAACAGCCCGCCGGCCGCGACCGAGAAGTTGAGCAGCTGCAGCACCGCGCCCTGCAGGCCCTGCAGGTTGAACGAGGCCACGCCGAGCACCACCAGGCCGACGTGCGACAGGCTGGAGTAGGCCAGCATGCGCCGCAGGTTGGTCTGCGCCAGCGCGGTCACCGCGCCGTAGAGCACGCCGGCGGTGCCCAGCCCGGCGAGCAGCCAGTGCAGCTCGGCCGCCGCGCCCGGCGCGAGCGGCACGGCGAAGCGGATCAGGCCGTAGGCGCCGAGCTTCAGCCCGGTGACCAGCGCGGTGACCGCCGCCGGGCCCTCCATCGCCATGACCGGCAGCCAGGTGTGCAGCGGGAACACCGGCACCTTCGCGGCGAAGCCGAGCAGAAGAAGGAGGAATACGGCGAGCCCGGTTTCCCGCGGCAGCGTCTCCGACAGCAGCTCGGTCAGGTCGAACACCAGCCCGGCGGGCACGCCCGCGCCCGACGCCTCGGCCTGGCCGAAGGCGAGCAGCAGGAAGCCGAACAGCAGCGGGATGCCGCCGGCCAGCATGACCAGCGTGTATTTCACCGCGGCGTGCCGGCGCTCCGGGCCGATGCCCCACAGGCTCACCAGAAAGTACAGCGGCACAAGGGTCAGCTCCCAGAACAGCAGGAACAGCATGGTGTCCAGCGCCATGAAGACCCCGAGCGTGGCGGTCTCGAGCAGCAGCAGCATGCTGAAGTAGAGCCGCGGCAGCGCGTGCACGCCGTTCCAGGAGGCGGCCACGGCGGCCAGGAAGAGCAGCGCGGTGGCCGGCAGGAACAGCACCGAGATCCCGTCCACGCCGACCCGGTAGGCGATGTTCAGCGTCGGGATCCAGGCGGCCTGGTCCACGAGTTGGAAGCCGGGCCGGCCCGCATCGAACACGATCGCCGCGGCAACCGCCAGCGCCAGCCCGGCCGCGGCGCCGGCGAGCGCCACCCAGCGCGCCCAGTCCGGGCGGGGAACGAGCCAGCACAGCGCCGCCGCGAACGGCACGGCGAGCAGGAGCAGGCTGAGCAGCGGAAGTTCCATCTCAGTGCGACCCGAAGCGCGCGCCCAGGGCGCGCATCGAGGCGTCGGTGAGCGAGAGCCAGGGCTCGTCGTGGAAGCCGGCCGCCAGCAGCACGACCAGCGCCAGGCCGCCGACGAAATACTCCATCGGCCCGGTGCGATCCACCGCCACCGCCGCGCCCTCGGGCCGCGGCGCCAGGAAGGAGCGCTGGAAGGCCCACAGGAGGAAGCCGGCCGCCGCCACGTTGCCCAGGGCGGTGGCCACGGTGGGCAGTGCGCCGAAACGGTCGATGGCGGCCTCGAGCACCAGGTGGGCGGCGTCGAACCCCGGCGTGCCCGGCATGCCGACGATCGACAGGCCGCCGGCCAGGAAGGCGAGCGCGATGAAGGGAATCCGGTCGAACAGGCCGCCGAGCCGGTCCAGGTCCGTGCTGCGCGTGCGGCGGAAGACGAAGCCGACCATGAACAGCATGACCGTGGCCGCCAGGCCGAAATTGACGCTCAGCATGACCGCGCCCTGGAGGCCCGCCTCGTGCAGGGTGAACAGCCCGACGACGATCAGGCCGGTGTGGCTGACCACGGCGAAGGCGAGCAGGCGGCGCAGGTTGGTCTGCAGCAGCGCCAGGACAGCCGCATAGAACACGCCGGCCATGGCGAAGGCGACCACGTAGCCCTGCCAGGCGCTTGCCGCCTCGGGCGTGAGCGGCAGGACGAAGCGCAGCATGCCGTAGATGCCCACCTTCACCCCGAGCAGCAGCGCCGGCGCCACCGCCACCATGCCGCGGTGCGCCACCGGCGGCAGCCAGCCGTGCAGGGGAAAGAGCGGCGTGCGCACCGCGAGCCCGTAGAACAGCAGGAAGAAGGCGGCGGTCTGGAAGCGGCCGGCCGGCGGCGTGGCCGCCAGTTCGAGCGCGTCGAAGCTCCAGTTCCCGGCGCTCGCGTCGGCGTGGTTCCAGGCCAGGATCAGGGTTCCGGCCAGGAACAGCAGCAAGCCGAAGCCCTGGAATTGCAGGAAGCGGGCCATGGCCAGCGCCCGGTTTTCTTCGGTCGAGGTCGACCAGCGGCCGATCAGATAGGCGACCAGGCCGATCTCGACCGCGGACGCCGCGGCGAACCAGAGCAGGTTCAGGGTCGCCAGCATGGTCATGAGCATGGCCTGCGCGGCCAGGATCACCGCCGCCAGGCGCCCGGTCGCCTTCAGCCCGCGCACCAGGGCATAGAAGCCGAGCAGGAAGACGATCAGCGCGGTGAGCAGGACGAACAGCACGGTCACCCCGTCCGCCGCGGCGTGATAGCCGATCGCTTCCAGGCGTTCGCCGAACTGCAGCGCCGCCGATGCCTTGTCGAAGCGGCGGTAGAGATCCACCGCCACCAGCAGTTCCAGGCCAGTCACGACGCGGGCGAGCAGCAGCGCGGCCGGTCGCTCGCGCAGCGCGAACACCGCCGCCGCGCCGAGCAGCGGCAGCCACTGGAGGACGGCCAGGACCGGGTAGCCGGCCTGCGCCGACCAGAGGATCTCGGCGCTCACAGGATCACCGCGAAGGTCGCCAGCACCAGCAGCAGCAGGTAGCGCGGCCGCTCCAGCAGGCCCTCGACCACCAGCAGCGCGGCGCCGGCCTTGCGCATCAGCCGCTCGGCCGGCCCGCCGCCGCCGCGCAGCACCAGGTGGGTCTCGAAGCGCTGCAGGTGCCCGGCCACCCAGGCCAGGATGCGCCCCGCCAGGCCGCGGCCGTGGATCACCTCGTCCGCCTCGTCACCGTCCGCCTCGTCCGGCGGCATGCCCACCATGCGGCTCAGCACCTCGTCGTCGAAGGCGCGCATGTCCCGCCCGACCGCCTGCATCGGCCGCACCAGCAGCCCCTGGGCCAGGTGCTCCAGCCAGAAGCGCTGCAGCGCCGCGGTGTACAGCGCGCGCCGGCCCGCCAGCCAGGCCGGCACCGGCCGCGCCGGCCGTCCCGCCAGGTGCATGTAGGACGGCGCCATGAGAAACTGGTAGGCGCGCCAGAGCGCATGCAGCCCCAGGTACCAGGCGGCCAGCTCGAACCAGCCCAGGCCGCAGGCGAGGAACATCAGGCCGACCTGGGTGGTGGTGCCGAACATCAGCGCCGACTTGACGTCGGTCTGGACCAGCCCGCCGAGCCAGCCGTAGAGCACGGTCAGGGCGCCGGTGATCGCCAGCAGCGCCATCAGGTCGGGCACCTGGGTGAGCAGCGGCTCCAGGCGGATCACCAGATACACGCCGGCGAACACCATCACCGAGCCGTAGAACACCGCCGAGGAGGGCGTTGGCCCCTCCAGGGCGCGCGCGATCCAGGGCGCGAACGGCACCTGGGCGGATTTCACCAGCGCCGCCAGCAGGAAGCCGATCAGCAGGAAGCGGATGGTCAGCGCGTCCAGCGCGGCGGCCGCGGCCAGTTGCGGCCACTCCACCGTGCCCAGCCACATCGCCGCCAGCGCGATCCCGAGTATGAATCCGGCATCGCCGATGCGGTTGCTGACGAAGGCCCAGAGCGCGTTGCCGGTGGCCGCCGGCCGGTCGTAGGCGTAGCCGATCAGGAGGTAGGAGCTGACCCCGGCCAGCTCCCAGCCGACGAAGGTGAGCACCGCGTTGCCGGCCAGCACGATCAGCAGCATGCCGGCCAGGAACAGGCTGAGGATCATGAAGAAACGATGGAAGCCCGGCTCGCGGTGCAGGTAGTTCACCGAGAAGCGCACGGTCACCGCGCCGATCGCCGCCACCAGCGTGGCCACCGACAGCGCCAGGGCGTCCAGGGTGAACGAGAGCTTCACCGCAAAATCGCCGCTCGCCAGCCAGGTGCCCAGGATCACCTGCCCGGGCGGCCCCCCGATCGCGGCCAGCGCGTCCAGGGCGAGCAGCAGCGCGAGGCTGCCCAAGGCCGCGCCCTGGGCGATCCAGGCCGTCGGCACCTCTCCCCGATCGCCGACCGCCCGGCCCGCGATCACCCGGATCGCGATTCCCGCGGTCGCCAGCAAAGGCAGCAGCGGCACCAGCCAGACCAGGCTCGCTGGGTCGATCATGCCGCCTCCACCGGACGTTCCAGCAGCGCGGGCGGCAGCGGCTCGCGCTTGCCCGCATACCAGTCGGCGGAACCCGCGACCCGCGGCAGGTCCGCCCGGCCCTGCCAGCGCAGCCAGCCCCGGGCCGGGTCGAAGAAGTGGATCGCCGCGGAATGCGGATCCTTGGCCGCCGCCAGGATCCAGCCTTTGCCGATCAGTTCCTGCAGCGCGGGCTGGCGCTGGTAGATCGCGGTGATCACCGCGATGTCGTGCTCGACCACCACCAGCAGGCGCATCGCCTCGTGGATCTCGATCATCTGCCGCGGCAGGCCGGTGCGCAGGTCGGAGGCCGCGCCGTCCATGACGCCGAGATTGCCGGCGACGTTGTGCATGATCTTGGTGCCGCAGCCGAACTGCTCGTTGTTCACCGTGGAGAAGTAGTACTCCAGGTTGATGCCCGCGCCGACCGGGCCGTTGGCGAGCAGCAGCCGTTCCAGAACCTGGCCCTCCGGATCCTGGGTCGGATCGTAGGAGATCAGGAAGGCGCGCCGGTCGAAGAAGGCGCCGCGGCTCATGCCGCGCCGGCCGATGAAGGCGCAGGCGTTGGTCGCATGGCCGAGTTCGGGCCGGGCCTGCGAGTAATCGTGGCGGCGCCCGATCACGTGGCGCAGCGCCCGCGCCGGCGAGGGATCGTCCGGCGCGGAGGCGAAGCGGCGGCAGCGTTCCTGCGCGTGCCGGCGCGAGGCCTCGTCCATGCTGGCGCGCAGCGTTGCGAACGACTCGGCCAACGCCGCCGGCACGTCCTCGGTGTCGTACCAGGTGACCAGGTCGTCGCAGGTGTTGTGCTCGGCGCCGAGGAACCAGCTGCCTGGGGGCACGGTGATGCCGCGCCCGGCGAGGATCTCGCGCACCGGCGCCCGATTGACCATCGCCGCGAACAGGCGCGCGTTCGGGCCGCTGTGGCGGCCGGCGCAGGCGCCGCAGTCGTAGGCCGAAAGATGCGGGTTGTTCTGGCTGTTCGAGCCGTGGCCCATGATCACCACAAGCGGCGCGAAGTTGCGCGTGAGGCCGATGTTGCGCAGGAAGCCCTGCACCCGGTCGGCCTGCTCGACGTCGGTGAAGCCCAGCCGCGGCTGTTCCGGGGTGGCCGGCGGGCTGTCCGCCGCGGCGGTCAGTTCCAGCCGGGTCGGCACCCTGCGCTCGAAGGC
>DATMWM010000404.1:0-18175 GCA_035562535.1 Rhodocyclaceae bacterium
CGCACAGATCGCGCTCGGCGGCTGGGTGAGCAGCAACTACGCGGCGCTCGCCGGCTGATTCCCCGCTCAGCGCGCCTGCCAGAGCCGGGAGGCGACGGCCAGCGCGGCGGTCAGCAGCAGGGCGGCGCCGAGGTTGTGCGCCACCGCCACCGCCAGCGGCAGCGAAAGCAGCACGTTCGAGATGCCGAGCGCGACCTGGACCGCAAGCAGCGCGGCCAGCAGCAGCCCGGCGCGGCGCCAGGCCGGGCGGGCGATCAGGGCGGCAGCGAGCCCGCCGACCAGCAGCGCAACCAC
Organism: Rhodocyclaceae bacterium; assembly: GCA_035562535.1. Taxonomy (GTDB): domain Bacteria; phylum Pseudomonadota; class Gammaproteobacteria; order Burkholderiales; family Rhodocyclaceae; genus DATMWM01. The sequence goes on from DATMWM010000404.1 coordinate 295, forward strand.
CAGTGCGCCGGTTCGGTGGGTCCACTGGATCGCGGTCAGCGCCGCGTGCGAGAGCAGGGCGCCGTCGGCGGTCTGGCCGAGTTCGCGGCGCAACTGGAAGGCGTGGCGGAAATCCATCTCCGCCGGCATCCAGGCGCCGCCGCAGGTCGGGAAGTCGGTGCAGGCGAGCGCCGCGTAGTTGCTGCTCACCCAGCCGCCGAGCGCGATCTGTGCGGCCACGGCCGCAAGCGCGACGAGCCCGGCTAGCCTGAGCGCGGTCCCGGGCGGCGGCGCGGACCGCGGACCGGATTCGCGCAGCCGCAGCCACACCAGGAGCGAGAGCGTGGCCATGCCGCCGAGCAGGTGGGCGGTGACGATCACCGGCTTGAGCAGCAGGGTCACGGTCCACATGCCGAGCAGCGCCTGGAAGGCCACTATGCCGAGCAGCACGGTCGGCAGCAGCGGCGAGCGCCCGGGTTCGCCGCGCCGGCGCCAGGCCAGCACGGCGATGCCCAGGATCAGCAGGCCGAGCGTGCCGGCGAAATAGCGATGCACCATCTCCTTCCAGGCCTTGCCGGTCTCCACGGGCTTCTGCGGGAAGGCCCGGGCGGCGGCGGCATGTTCGTGGGGTTCGTCCGGCACGCCCACCAGATGGCCGTAGCAGCCGGGCCAGTCCGGGCAGCCGAGGCCCGCGTCGGACAGGCGCACATAGGCGCCCAGCCCGACCACGCAGAAGGCGAGCAGGATCGCCGCGGCGACCAGCCTGCGGTAGGCGATCATCCCGCGAAGTGGTCGACCAGCAGGGCGGCGAAGAGCAGGGTCAGGTAGATGATCGAGTAGCGGAAGGTCTTCTTCGCCAGCGCGTCGGAATAGCGCCGGTAGAGCGCCACCGAGTAGCCCAGGAAGCCGGCGTTCAGCAGCACGACCGCGCCCAGGTAGATCCAGCCGCTCATGCCCAGGGTATAGGGGAGCAGGCTGACCGCGGCGAGCAGCACGACGTAGAGCAGGCTGTGCAGGCAGGTGAAGCGGATGCCGTGGGTCACCGGCAGCATCGGCAGGCCGACGCGGGCGTATTCCTCGCGGCGGTACATGGCGAGCGCCCAGAAGTGCGGCGGGGTCCACACGAAGATGATCAGGAACAGGGCCAGAGGCTCCTGGGCGAGGTGGCCGGTCATGGCGGCCCAGCCGAGCACCGGCGGCATGGCGCCGGCCGCGCCGCCGATGACGATGTTCATCGGCGTGGCGGGCTTGAGCACCACGGTGTAGATCACCGCGTAGCCGAGGAAGGTGGCGAGCGTCAGCCACATGGTCAGCGGATTGACCAGGGCGTGGAGCAGCCACAGCCCGCTGCCGCCGACCAGCGTCGCCAGGGCCAGCGTCTCCGCCGCGGATATCTGGCCGAGCGCCGTCGGGCGCGCGCGCGTGCGGGCCATGCGGGCGTCGATCTGCGCCTCCACCAGGCAGTTGACCGCGGCGGCGGCGCCGGCCACCAGGGCGATGCCGAGCGATGCGGCGAGGAACAGGCCGAGCGGCGGGAATCCCGGTTCCGCCAGGAACATGCCGATCATGGCGGTGAAGACGATCAGCGAATTGACCCGCGGCTTGCACAGTTCGAAGAAACTGCGCAGCCGCAGGAAGACGGTGCGTTGGGCAAGTGCCAGGGTATGCATCGTGGCTATCCGATCCAGGAGTATTTGAGCAGCCGTTCCAGGTCCTTGCGGACGCCCTGCGGGTCGGCGTCGTCCGGGTAACGCATCATGACGTTGCCCATCGGGTCTGCGAGATAGAGGCGGTGGCCGGGCGCGCTGCCGAAGATCGCGGTCCAGGCATCGCCGGCGGGCTGGGCGACCAGGAGGTCGGGCAGCGCACGGCGAAGCTCCGCCAGCGCCGGGTCGGCGCCTGCGCCCGGGTTGATCCAGGCGCGGCGGATGCGGTCCCGGTCCTTGTTCAGCGCCACCTGGACGTTGCGCATCTGCTGCAGCCGGCCGCGACAGGTCTCGTCGCAGGGGCCGCTGCCGGCCAGCAGCAGCAGCCACTTGCCGCGCAATTCCTCGATGGCGATCGGCTTGCCGTCCGTCCCGCTCAGGCCCCGGTCGGGCAGCGCCAGCGGCGGCCGTATCAGCGTGCCGTGGTTCATGGTCTTTTCGGGGCGCCAGCCGAACACGTACATTCCGGCGGCGACCAGCACGGGCAGCACGAACAGCGCCAGGACCAGCAGCAGGGTGCGCCTGCCGGAGCCGGGTTTCGCCTCGGTGGAAACGCTGGCGGTCACGGCGGCGCTCACGTGCGGCGGAGATTGACGAAGAACCAGATCGCGACCAGCGCGCCGGCGAAGCCGAACCACTGCCAGGCATAGCCCAGGTGCCGCTCGATGCGCTCGTCCGGGCGCGGCCATTCGCGCACGAAGCCGCCGCCCGCGCTGTCCGCGTCCATCAGGATCACCACCGGCTGGACGGGAAACTCCGCGGCGGCGCGATAGCGCGCCAGATCCAGGTTCTGCCAGACCGCCTGCCATTGACCGCCTATCGCGGGCTCGGGGGCGAGCGTGAAGAATCGGGTGGGCGGCAGCACCGCGATCCCGGTGAGTACCACCGCGCCCTGCGGCGTCGCGATCGCCGGCTGTTCGCGATGATCGGGCGGCGCCGGCACCCAGCCGCGGTTGACCAGCACCCGCATGTCGCTGCCGTGCAGCCGCAGCGGCGTCACCACGTGGTATCCGGCGCGCTCCTGGTGTACGCGGTTGTCGATCAGGATCTGGCGCTGCGGCTCGTAATGCCCGGCGACGATCACCCGCCGGTAGCGCAGCGACTCGCCATCGGCAGGGGCGGCGGGCATCTGCACCGCAGGTTCCCGGCTGCGCGCGTCCAGCATCGTCTGCAGGTTCTCCTTCGCCCGGGCCTTGTTCAACTGCCACATGCCGAGCGAGACGAAGGCGGGCAACAGCAGCGCGGCGGCGAGCGTCGGCAGCAGCCTGGGGCGCAGCCGCAGCCTGCCGCCGGCGCGGTTTGGCGCATCGCCCGGCGCACGCGCATAATCGCGTTCGCCATCCGCGTTACGGGAGTCCGACATGCTGCTCAAGCTGGTGATCGTCCTCATGCTGTTCGGCGTGATCGGGAGCCTGTTCTCCGGCCTGTTCTTCCTCTACCGCGACCGCGGCACGGGCACGCGCGCCGCGCGCGCGCTCACGCTGCGCATCGGCCTGTCGATCGCGCTGTTCCTGCTGCTGCTGGCGAGCTTCCGCTTCGGCGCCATTCCCGGCTACAGCCAGTAGACGAAGACGAAGAGCAGCAGCCAGACCACATCCACGAAGTGCCAGTACCACGCCACGCCCTCGAAGGCGAAGTGGCGCTCCGAGTCGAAGTGGCCCTTCATCACCCGCACCAAAATCACCGCCAGCATGATCGTGCCCAGGGTCACGTGGAAGCCGTGGAAGCCGGTGAGCATGAAGAAGGTCGCGCCATAGACGCCGGCGCCCAGGGTCAGGCCGAGTTCGGTGTAGGCATGGTGGTACTCGTAGGCCTGGAAGAACAGGAAGATCGCGCCCAGAAGCACCGTCAGCGCCAGGCCCAGGGTTAGCTGGGCACGGTTGTTCTTGAGCAGTGCCCAGTGCGCCCAGGTGACGGTCGCGCCGGAAGAAAGCAGCAGCGCCGTGTTCAGCGCCGGAATGCCCCAGGCACCCATGGGCGTGAACTGCGGACCCTTGGGCCCCGATGTCGGCCAGGCCGGATCGAAGCCCGGCCACAGCGTGGTGCCGTGGGCGCCCATCATGCCGCCCAGGTCCGGCACCGAGATCACCCGCACGTAGAACAGGGCGCCGAAGAAGGCGGCGAAGAAGGCCACCTCGGAGGCGATGAACCAGACCATGCCGTAGCGGAAGGACTTGTCCTCCCAGTCGCGGTAAGCGCCGCTCTGGCTCTCCGCGATCACCTTGCCGAACCAGCCGAACAGCACGTAGACGATGACGCCCACGCCGCCGAGCATGAACCAGGGGCCGGGCGCATAGCCGTTCATCTTCAGGACGAAGCCCATCGCCAGCAGGAACAGGCCGCCGGCCAGCACGAACGGGTAGAGGCTCGGCGCCGGGACGTAGTAGTGATGCGCGTGCTGATTCGTCATGAGTTATCTCCCCTCCTGATTTGTCGCCGCACTCTGGCCGGGCGCGTTGAAGAACGCGTAGGACAGGGTGATCGTGCGGATGTTCGTATCGATCTCCGGCTTGACCACGAAGGTCAGCGGCATCTCCCGCGCCTCCCCCGGCGCCAGGGTCTGCTGCTTGAAGCAGAAGCAGTCGAGCTTGTCGAAGTGCTGCGCGGCCTGGCCCGGCGTCACCGAGGGCACGGCCTGCCCGACGATGGTCTTGTCCGAGGTATTGCGCACCAGATAGGTCACCTGGTGCAATTCCCCGGGGTGCAGGTCCAGCGTGTGGGTGAGCGGGCGCATCTCCCAGGGCAGCTCCGGCATCACGGTGCCGGTGAATTCAACCGTGACCACCCGCGAGGTGTCGATGCGCGAGGGCGCCCTGGGCGAGACGATGCCGCCGGCGCCCACGCCGTCCTTGGTCCGGCCGTTCAGCCCGGTCACCTGGCAGAGCACGTTGTACAGCGGCACCAGTGCGAAGCCGAAGGCGAAGGCGGCGGCCACCAGCAGCAGCAGCTTGGCCACCAGCCTGCGGTTGTCCGGTCTCGCTGCTGCGCGCGCGCTTGCCATTCCCGCCGCCTCAGCGCTTGAAGAACATGCCGGCGACATAGAGCGCCAGCACCGCCAGGCCGAGCACCCAGGCCAGCCGCCGGGCGCCGGCGCGCCGGCGCGCCAGCTCCTCCGGGCTCATCGGCGTGGTCAAGAGGACGCCGCTCACTTGAGCACCGGCTGGGTTTCCCAGGAGTGGTAGGGCGGCGGCGAGGGCAGTTCCCACTCCAGGCCGCTGGCGCCTTCCCAGACCTTGTCCGTGGCCTTCTTTCCGCCGCGCACCGTCTTCCAGACGTTCCAGGCAAAGATCAGCTGCGAGAAGCCGAGGATGAACGCGCCGACGGTCGAGATCGCGTTGAACTCGGAGAACTGCAGCGCGTAGTCCGGGATGCGCCGCGGCATGCCCGCCAGTCCGAGGAAGAACTGCGGGATGAAGGTGAGGTTGAACGAGATCGCGGTCAGCCAGAAGTGCAGCTTGCCCAGCTTCTCGTCGTACATGTGGCCGGTCCACTTCGGCAGCCAGTAATACACGCCGGTCATCACGCCCATGATGCCGCCGGCGAAGAGCGCGTAATGGAAGTGCGCCACCACGAAGTAGCTGTGGTGATACTGCGCATCGGCCGCCACGTCCGCAAGGACCAGGCCGGTCAGCCCGGCGATGCCGAACAGCACGATGAAGCCCAGTGCGAAGAGCATCGGCGTCTCGAAGGTCATGGCGCCGCGCCACATGGTGGCGATCCAGCAGAAGAACAGCACCGCCAGCGGCAGCGAGATCAGCATCGTCGAGTACATGAAGTACAACAGCGCCGGCACCGGCATGCCGGCGGTGAAGAAGTGGTGCGCCCACACCACCACCGACAGCGCGCCGATTGCCCAGAACCCGTAGACCTGGGCCTTGTAGCCGTAGATCGGCTTGCGCGAGAAGGTCGACATCACGTGGGGAATCAGCCCCCACACCGGCAGCAGCAGGATGTAGACCTCGGGATGGCCGAAGAACCAGAACAGGTGCTGGAACAGGATCGGGTCGCCGCCGCCGGCCGCGTCGAAGAAGTGGGTGCCGAAGTGGCGGTCGGTGAGCAGCATGGTGACCGCGCCGGCGAGCACCGGGATGGTGGCGATCAGCAGGAAGGCGGTGATCAGCCAGCCCCAGGCGAACAGCGGCAGCTTCATCATCGTCATGCCGGGGGCGCGCATGTTGAAGATGGTGACGATGATGTTGATCGAGCCCATGATCGACGAGATGCCCAGGATGTGCACCGCGAAGATGGCGAAGTCGACGCCGATGCCGCCCTGCACCGACAGTGGCGCGTAGAAGGTCCAGCCGGTGGCGATCGCCCCTTCGCCGATGCCGAACAGCGCCAGCACGAAGGGCAGGGTGAGCAGCGTGGCGGCCGGGGGCAGCAGCCAGAAGCCCCAGTTGTTCAGCCGGGGCAGCGCCATGTCCGGGGCGCCTATCATCAGCGGAATCTGCCAGTTGGCGAAGCCGGTGGCCGCCGGCATCAGCGCCGCGAAGATCATCACCAGCGCGTGCACCCCGATGAGCTGGTTGAAGAACTCGGGCTGCACCAGCTGCAGGCCGGGCTCGAACAGCTCGGCGCGCACGACCAGGATCATCAGGCCGCCGACGAAGAACATGATCAGCGCGAAGGTCAGGTACATCGTGCCGATGTCCTTGTGGTTCGTCGTCGTCAGCCAGCGCAGGATGCCGCTGGGATGACCGTGGTGGGCGTCGTGCGCGTGGGTCGCGGTGGCGGTGCTCATCGGGTTGCCTCCTGGAAAGTCGTGTTCGGGGCGAAGTCGGTCATGGCGGGGCGGCGCTTCATCGCAGGCTCTTGACCTGTCCGGGCTGGATCATGTCGCCCTTGGCGTTGCCCAGCGCGTTGCGCTCGTAGGTGATCACCGCGGCGAGGTCGACGTCGCCCAGGGTGTTCTTGAACGCCTGCATCGCCGTGCCGGCCTTGCCGTTCAGCACCCGGTCGACGTGGCTGTCCGGGATCAGCTTGCCGTCGGCCGAAAACAGCGGGCCGTTGACCATCTTGCTGCCTGTGAGCGCCGGGAAGGCCGGCGGCAGTCCCTGGCCGTTGGCCTGGTGGCAGACTGCGCACTGCTTCTCGTAGACCTCCTTGCCCTTGGCGACCAGTTCGTCCTTCGTCCAGGTCTTGTCGGCGCCGGCCGCCGCGGCGGCCAGTTCGACCTTCTTCTTGTCGACCCAGGCGACGTACTCCGGTTCGGGCACCGCGCGCACCACCACCGGCATGAAGCCATGGTCCTTGCCGCACAGTTCGGCGCACTGGCCGCGATAGACGCCCGGCTGCTCGATCTTTACCCAGGTCTCGCGCAGGAAGCCGGGGATCGCGTCGCGCTTGACGCCGAACTGCGGCACCCACCAGGTGTGGATCACGTCGGTGGCGGTGAGCAGCACGCGCACCTTCTTGCCCACCGGCAGAACAACCTCGTTGTCCACCTCGAGCAGGTAGTTCTCGCCCTTGGCCGCCTCGTTGTTGATCTGCTCGCGCGGGGTCGACATGGTGCTGATGAACTTGATGCCGGAATCCGGGTACTCGTACTGCCACTTCCACTGCATCCCGGTGACCTTGAGCACCATGTCCGCCTTGGTCTTGGTGTCCTCCATGTCTAGCACTGCGTGGAAGGCCGGGATGCCCATCAACACGAAGTCGATGAACAGCAGGATGGCGAACGGAACCAGCACCCAGAACCACTGCAGCCGGGACTTCGGACCGGTGAACTCCGCCGGCTTGGCGCCCCCGCTCTTGCGGTGCTTGATCATGGAATAGACCATGATCGCGAACACCACCACGAAGAGTACCGTGATGATGATCATGAATTCGTTGTGTATCTTCAGCGTGTCCCGCGCGATCGGCGTCACCGGCGTGGGGAAGTTCCAGCTGTAGTCGGCCCGGGCGGCGAAAGCCGGAACGAGCAGCAGCAGGCCCGCGAGCCAGCGTCCGACGCCGGGTATCGTTATTGGTGGTGCGTTCAACGTTGCCTCCTCCTCCAGATCGTCGATCTTCCAGTCATCGCGCGCCGACGCGCTCCCTGAGTTGCCGTGCAAATTCGCGTTTCTGTTCCGCATTGCGGAAACGTCCCAGTTCCACCTCGCGGCCGTGGGAGCGCACGAAGACCCGTGCGTCCGACCCCGTGGGCGCCACCCTTACCTGTGCCCAGTAGCGGTGGAATTCGTGCAGACCCGGCGCTCCGGCCTCGCTGGTCTCGATGCGCAGCGTGTCGCCGGAGAGGACGACCCGCTCGTAGTCGCCGGCGTGCCGGTCGAGGAAGCGCAGCGCCCAGGCCAGCAGCGCCAGTTCCAGCCCGGCGAAAGGCAGGACCAGCCAGGCGCCGAAGGCGGCGAAGATCAGCGCGATCAGGCCGGTAACGGCCGCCGCCGCCGCGAAAAGGCGCAACTTGCCGCGCCGGTCGAGCGAGCAGTTCGGGCGCGCGGTATAGTCCAGCTCGGCAGTGGGCGAGGCGGTCTTCGGGGCCATAAGGCGGCGGACAAGAGCCCGCTGATCGGGCAATACAAAATATTGATCTAAATCATTGTTCTTCTCGAAAACCAGTGTAACACACGCTTTTTCGCGGTTGCCTGACGGCGCGCTGTCATTGGCCCGCCGTGGGATGCTGTTGGTGCGGTGCAGCGATCAGCCTGGCGCCAGCCGGCCCGGCGTTCACGGGTTCTTGGGGCCTCGTATCGGGGCAGGGTTTGCTGCAATGCGAAAGTGTCTGCTTTTTGTGCTAATGGCCGTTGCCGCGCTCGTTTCGGGCTGCGGCGAGCCGGCTCCGCCGCCGTTCCGCGGCACCGACATCACCGGCGCGCCCTACGGCGCGAAGTTCGTCCTGACCGATCACAAGGGGGTCGAACGCAGGCTGGCGGACTTCCGGGGCAAGGTGGTGACGCTGTTCTTCGGCTACACCCAGTGTCCGGACGTGTGCCCGACCAACATGGCCACGATGGCCGAGGTCATGAAGTTGCTCGGGGACGAGGCGAAGCGCGTGCAGGTTCTGTTCGTGACGGTGGACCCGGAGCGGGACACGCGCGAACTGCTGGCCGAGTACGTGCCGGCGTTCCACCCGGACTTCCTCGGCCTGCGCGGTGACGAGGCCGCGACCAAGGCGGCGGCGCAGGAGTTCAAGATCTTCTTCCAGAAGGTGCCGGGGCAGACGGCGCTCAGCTACACCATGGACCACTCGGCCGGCACCTATCTGCTGGATCCGGCCGGGCGGCTACGGGTGTATGTGAAGCACGGCGAAACGCCGGAGGCGATCGCCCACGACATCCGCCTGCTGCTGGCGGGAAATTGACTCCCTGGGCGAGCCGCTGAAAAGCAGAAGGGCGGCAGTCCGCCGCCCTTCACGCCTGGGTCGCCAGCCGTTCAGGCCGCGGCGAGTTCCCCGCGCATCTTCTGCATCGCCTTGGCTTCGATCTGGCGGATGCGCTCGGCCGACACGCCGTATTCGGCGGCCAGTTCGTGCAGGGTGGCCGTGTCACCCTCGGCGAGCCAGCGGCGTTCGATGATCCGCCGGCTGCGCGCGTCCAGGCTGGCCAGCGCCCGCTTCAGGCCGCTCTCGTGCAGTTCGCGGATCTGGCGCTCGGCGAGCGCCTCGCTCGGCTCGGCCGCCGGGTCGGCCAGGTAGGCGATCGGTGCCACCCGCTCGTCCTCGTCGTCGTTCGACGGTTCCAGCGCGATGTCCTGGCCCGAGAGCCGCGTTTCCATCTCGACGACTTCTTCCGGCTTGACCCGAAGCTGGGCGGCGACGTTCTTCACCTCGTCCGGGCTCAGCGTGTTCAGCCCGCTCTTCAGGCTGCGCAGGTTGAAGAACAGCTTGCGCTGGGCCTTGGTGGTGGCGACCTTGACCAGGCGCCAGTTGCGCAGGATGAACTCGTGGATCTCGGCGCGGATCCAGTGGATCGCGAAGCTGACCAGGCGCACGCCCCGATCCGGATCGAAGCGCTTCACGGCCTTCATCAGCCCGACGTTGCCTTCCTGGATCAGGTCGGCGTGCGGCAGCCCGTAGCCGAGGTAGCCGCGCGCCACGGAAACCACCAGGCGCAGGTGCGAGAGCACCAGTTCGCGTGCGGCTTCCAGGTCGTTGTCCAGGCGCAGGCGCCGCGCCAGTTCCATCTCCCGCTCCTCGGTGAGGATGGGGAAACGGCTGACAGACTGTATGTAGCTCTCGATATTGCCGACCGCAACCGGTACCGGCAGGGCAAAGGCTTCGGCCATCTATTTGTACCTCCTTGCGGATTATGTTAGCACTCCCTGCATCCGAGTGCTAATGCCCCTGGTTGGTTCCGGGCCTCGGCCGGTGCGATGGCGGCCCGGCGCGCCCGACTCGCTGCGGCAAACCTCGATCCGGGTGCGCAACTCCCTGAATCGATGAAATTGGTGCAATGCACAAAAAGTTCTTGCAATCCTCCAAAACAGCCCTATAATCGAATCCATGTTGCACCGCAGCAAAAGCCGGAACGAGGCTGACGCGGCGGACGGATTCCCAACGTCAATCCAATGGAGGTTCCAATGTTTGCCACCCCCGAGCATTTCGCCAAAGCCGGCAAGAACAACGTTGACACGATGCTGACCGTGGTCAACGCCGCCTTCAACAGCGTCGAGCGCCTGACCGCGCTGAACCTGAACACCGCCCGCGCCGTGCTGGAAGACAGCGTGGCCAATGCCAAGGCCCTGCTGGCCGTCAAGGATGTCGACAGCCTCGTGGCGGTCCAGACCTCCTTCGCCCAGCCGGCCGCCCGGAAGGCGATCGACTACTCGCGCAGCGTCTATGAGATCTGCGTCGAGGCCGGCGGCCAGTTCTCGCGCCTGTCCGAGGACAACCTGGCGGTGCTGAACAAGAACCTGTCGGCGGCGGTCGACGAGGCCGCCAAGGCCGCGCCCGCGGGCTCCGAGCCGGCCGTGGCCGCGCTCAAGACCGCGCTGCAGACCGCCAACACCGCCTACGACACGGTGACCAAGGCCGCCAAGCAGGTCGCCGAGATCGCCGGGGCGAACGTGAATGCCGCGACCGACGCTGCGGTCAAGGCGGTCGGCGCCGCCGCCGCCATGCCGAAGGCGAAGAAAGCCGCCTGATCGCAATCCGCTCCACGAAACGCCCCGGCCTCGCCGGGGCGTTTTGCATTGTGGGGCCCCGGTTCCGCCGGCAGGCGCGCTTGCCCGGGCGCCTGACCTGGAGCGGTGGGTGCTCGCGGCGACTCGGACCTGGGCGATACTGTCCGGCCGCCCCGCCCAGCCATCATGAACGCCGCACTCCCTTCCGCCGATCGCCAGCCTCGCTGGGACATCTTCTGCAATGTCATAGACAACTTCGGCGACGTCGGCGTCTGCTGGCGGCTGGCGCGGCAACTCGCCGCGGAGCATGGCCTGCGGGTGCGGCTGTGGGTGGATGCGCTGGAGAGCTTCGCGCAGATCTGCCCGGAACTGGATCCCGGGCGATCCGTCCAGACGGTCCGCGGGACAGAGATCCGCCGCTGGTCCCGGCCGTTCGCGCCGGCGGAACCGGCGGACGTGGCGATCGAGGCCTTCGCCTGCGACCTGCCCGAAGCCTACGTGGCGGCGATGTCGTGCCGCGCGCCGCCGCCGGTCTGGATCAACCTGGAATACCTAAGCGCCGAGGACTGGGTCGCCGGTTGCCACGGGCTCCCTTCGCCCCAAGCGCTTGGACGGCTGACCAAGTGGTTCTATTTCCCCGGATTCGCGCCGCAGACCGGCGGCCTGGTGCGCGAGCGCGACCTGCCGGCGCAGCGCGACGCGTTCCAGCGCGACCCGGCGGCCCTGGAGGCGTTCCGGCGTGCGGCCGGACCAGGCGCGCCGCCGCCCGGCGCCTTGACGGTCTCGCTCTTCGGCTACGCCAACCCGGCGGCCGCGGAACTGCTCGCCGCCTGGGAGGCCGGCCCCGAACCGGTGCGCTGCCTGGTGCCCGAAGGCCCGGTCGTGGCGGACGCCGCCGCCTTCGCCGGCTCCGGGCCGCTGGCGGCCGGCGACCGGTTGCGCCGCGGCAGCCTGGACCTGCGCGTGCTGCCCTTCACCGACCAGGACGGCTACGACCGCCTGCTCTGGGCCTGCGACCTGAATTTCGTGCGCGGCGAGGACTCGTTCGTGCGCGCGCAGTGGGCGGCGCTGCCGATGGTCTGGCAGATCTATCCCCAGGCCGAGGACGCCCACTGGCCCAAGCTCCGCGCCTTCCTCGACCGGTATTGCGTCGGCCTGGAGCCTGGGGCGGCCGCCGCCCTGAGGACGTTCGCCGAGGCCTGGAATCGCGGCGCGGGCGCCGCGGCGGCCTGGCCGGCGTTCGCCGCCTGCCTGCCGGCGCTGCGACGGCACGCCCGGGCGTGGGCGGACCACCTGGGCGGCATGGACGATCTCGCCACCCGGCTGGTGCGCTTCTGCCGCGATCGGGTAAAATAGTCCGTTTTTCCAACAGCACCTTATTCGGGCAGGAAACGGCATGAAGCAAGCACAGGAATTGCGCGTCGGCAACGTCATCACCCAGAACGAGCAGCCGCTCGTGGTGCTGAAGGCCGAGTTCAACAAGTCCGGCCGCAACGCGTCGGTCATGAAGATGAAGCTGAAGAACCTGCTCACCGGTTCGGTGACCGAGACGGTCTACAAGGCGGACGACAAGTTCGACATCGTGGTGCTGGAGCGCAAGGAAGTCACCTACTCCTACTACTCCGACCCGATGTACGTGTTCATGGACGCCGAGTACAACCAGTACGAGGTCGACGCCGACGGCATGACCGAGGCTCTCAACTACCTGCAGGACGGCCTGCCCTGCGAACTGGTGCTCTACCAGGGCCGGCCGATCTCGGTGGAACTGCCGAGTTCGGTGGTGCGCGAGATCATCTACACCGAGCCCGCGGTGCGCGGGGACACCTCGGGCAAGGTGCTCAAGCCGGCCAAGATCAACACCGGCTTCGAGGTGCAGGTGCCGCTGTTCTGCGCCACCGGCGACAGGATCGAGATCGACACGCGCACCGGGGAATATCGCCGGCGTGTCGCGGCCTGAGCGCAATCCTGGATTTCGGGGCGCGCCCGCCGCCGGGCGCAGCCAGGTAAATGGAGGCAGGGGAGGCAGAGGAGGCAGGCGCATGAGAAACGATTTCTTCGGCACGCTGGTCCTGATCGCGCTGATCCTGGGCGGCGCCTGGCTGCTCGACCTGCACCACGTGGTGGGCGGCGAGCGCTTCCTCTACCCCGTGGTCTGCGAGATGACCCAGTCGCGCACCTGCGTGGCCAAGCCCGGCTTCGAGATCGGCTACAAGATCACCGAGGACGGCCGCGGCATCCAGATGTGGAGCCAGTCGGTGCTGCTCACCCGCATGGACAACTGCACGATCCGCGACATCCGCAACTGGGCATGCGGCCCGATCGAGATGCGCGACGGCGACCTCGCCCGCGGCGGCGAGTATCTGGCGCAGTTCACCTCGCGCAGCGACATGCAGCCGATCGTCTTCGTGCCGAAGTGGCGCTGGCAGGCCGCGAAGTTCGGCCTGATGAATCTCGACAAGCCGGCCCAATGGCCTTGATCGGCTGCCTGCCCCGCCGCTAGTTCCCCACCAGCATCGCCGCCACCCCGGCGGCGATCACCACCCAGAATACCGCGCCGTCCGGGCCGCGCGCCGCCGCGGCGGCCATCGTGCGCAGCCGGCCGAGCAGCGCCTCGCAGGTGCCGCCGATCGCAGGATTCGCCGTGTTCATGTGACCTCCTCGCCGTGGTTTCCCACAGTCTGAAGCCCGGCAGGCTCAACGGATGAGCCAGCCCGGAATCCTGCGTTAGCGGCTCGCGTAGCGGCCGATCGCGGCGCCGAGTTCGGCGATCACCCGGGTGCGCAGCGCCTCCGGCGCGAGCACCTGCACGTCGGAGCCGTACTTCAGGATGTCCATGATCAGCTCGCGGTCGTCGCTGTAGGGCACGGCGAGCACATAGGAACCGTCGGCCTCGAACTGGGCCTTCTGCTTCGGGTGCCACTGCTCGGTCGAGACCCAGCGCGAGCGTTCCGGCGTGAAGCGCAGCCGGGCCCAGCTCAGCCGCCGCCCCGAAAAGATCCCGTAGCCCGCGCCGAGCACCTGGTCCAGGGTGTGCTCCGGCACGTTGCGGGCGGCCTTCTCGAGCACCTCGGCGCGGCGGATCGCGTCCACGGCGAAACTGCGCAGGCCCTTGCGCAGGTGGCACCAGGCGTCCAGGTACCAGTTGTCGCGGTAATGCACCAGGCGCTGGGGCGAGATCTCGCGCTCGGTGGTCTCGTCGTTGCCCTTGGCGTAGTAGCGGATCTGCAGGCGTTTGCGCCTCAGCAGCGCCGAGCCGACCTGGGCGAAGTGGTCCAGCGGCAGCCGGCGCTGCGCCGCGGCGATGATCTTCACCCGCTTGTGCACCTCGTCGACCGGGCTGTCGTTGGTGCCGAGCAGCGAGGTCAGCCGGGACTGCAGCGGCCGGATGTGCGGGCCGAGCAGCCCGCCGGTATCCAGGTTCGCCAGCAGGTGCTGCATGGTGATCAGCGCGTGGATCTCCGAGGCGTTGAACCACAGCCCGGGCAGTTCGTACTGACCGCCGCCGCGCTCAGGCTCGGCATAGCGGTAGCCGCCGGCCTCCCGGTCCCAGACGATCGGGGCGTTCAGCCGGTTGCGCAGGTATTCGAGGTCGCGCTTGACCGTGGCCCGCGAGACCTCCAGCTTCTCCAGGAAGTCGCCGAAAGCCACCAGCCTGCGCTCGCTGAGCAGCTGGTCGATTTTGTAGAAGCGCTCGGTGCGGTCCACGACGGCGGGCTCCCCAGGCTCACTGGATGAGCTACAACTATAACCCCGGAGCGGGGTGGGGCGGGGATGCGGAGCCCGGGCGGCTGAACGGCGCCGCTCAGCCGCAGCGCTTGCGGTGCAGGCAGTCGATGCAGCGCGTCTCGCCGATCGGCTCGACGCCCAGGTCTTCCAGGCGGGCGACGAAGTCCAGGGTGCGCTCAAGGTCGGTCGAGGGCGCCTTGGCGGCCATGGTCTCCTGCCACAGTTCCAGGTCGCAGGCGCAATGCAGCCACTTCAGGAGGATGCCGGGTATGCGTTCGCGCGGGTTCGATTCGAGCGGGGTGCCGAGGAAATGGCGGTGCATCTCGTCCACCATCCGGACCAGGTCGGGTTCCTGGTCGAGGAGCGCGTAGGCACGCGCGACCAGGTCGCGTTGATCGTTCAAGCTCTGCCCCCGTCCGTTCCTGGAATCCGATGGCGTATAGGCAACACTGATCGGGAAAGGTTCGCGTTTCGACCGCCGGCGGCGCCCGGCCCGGGGCGGGCGACCTGGCTCACCTGGCGAGCCATCGGGTCGCGCATCCTGTCGGCCCTTTCCCTTCCTCCTGCCATGCCGGCAGCCGCGACCATGAATTATCCACTACTTGAAGCGCTTCCGCTGTGGTCCGCCGTCTCGGAGCCCTCGCGCCGGGAGTCCGCCGGGGCGCTGGCGCAGGGCCTGCGGACCCGCTACGCCGGCCGCATCTGCGCCGAACTGGTGCTCCCCGAACATCCGGCGCGCCACGCCGACTTCCCCGCCGGACTCGATCCGCGGCTCGTCCACGCGCTCGCCGCCCGCGGCCTGAGCCGGCTCTACGCCCACCAGCGCGAGGCGGCCGACCTGGCGCTGGCCGGCCGGCACGTGGTGGTGGCCACGCCGACCGCCTCGGGCAAGTCGCTGTGTTACAACCTGCCGGTGCTGCAGGGCGTGCTCTCCGGGGGAACCCGCGCGCTCTATCTCTTTCCGACCAAGGCCCTGGCCCAGGACCAGGTGGCGGAACTGCTGGAACTGAACGCGGCCGGGGCGCTGGGCGTGCGCGCCTCCACCTTCGACGGCGACACGCCGGCGGATGCACGCCAGGCGGTGCGCCGGCACGGCGACATCGTGGTGTCCAACCCGGACATGCTGCACCAGGGCATCCTGCCCCACCACACCCGCTGGGCGCGCTTCCTGGAAGGGCTGCGCTACGTGGTGATCGACGAGCTGCACACCTATCGCGGCGTGTTCGGCTCGCACGTGGCCAACGTGCTGCGGCGCTTGCGGCGCGTGCTGCGCTTCTACGGGGCCGAGCCGGTGTTCATCCTCTGCTCGGCGACCATCGCCAACCCGCGCGAACTCGCCCAGGCGCTGATCGGCGAGCCGGTGGCGGCGGTCACCGAGTCGGGCGCGCCGCGCGGGCGCAAGACCGTGCTGGTCTGGAATCCGCCGCTGGTCAACCCGGATCTCGGCCTGCGCGCCTCCTGCCGCTCGCAGAGCACGCGCATTGCCCGCCACGCGGTGAAACGTGGACTGAAGACCATCGTCTTCGCCAATTCGCGGCTGGAGGTCGAGGTGCTCACCAAGTACCTGAAGGACGTCTTTGACCGCGACCCGCGCAGGCCGGGCCGCATCGCCGGTTATCGCGGCGGCTACCTGCCGGGCGAGCGCCGCGGCCGGGAGAAGCAGTTGCGCGAGGGCAGGATCGACTGCGTGGTGTCCACCTCGGCCCTGGAACTCGGCGTGGACATCGGCGCTCTGGACGTCTGCGTGCTGAACGGCTACCCGGGCACGGTCGCCTCGACCTGGCAGCGGCTGGGACGGGCCGGCCGGCGGCAGCGCGAGGCGCTCGGCGTGCTGGTGGCATCGAGCAACCTGCTCGACCAGTTCCTCGCCCGCAACCCGGAGTTCTTCCTCGGCGCCAGCCCCGAGCACGCGCGCATCGCCCCCGACCAGTTGCTGATCCTGATGGACCACGTGCGCTGCGCCGCCTTCGAACTGCCGTTCCGCGCCGGCGAGCGCTTCGGCGGCGAGGACCTGCCGACCCTGCTCGCCTACCTGGAGCAGCAGGGCCTGCTCCAGCGCGACGGCGAGAGCTGGCACTGGATCGCCGACAGCTATCCGGCCAATTCGGTCAGCCTGCGCAGCCTGGCCGAGGGCAACTTCACGGTGATCGACATCACCGGCGGGCGCAAGGACGTGATCGCCGAGGTCGACTACGGTTCGGCCGCGCTGACGCTCTACGAGGGCGCGATCTACCTGGTCCAGGCCGCGCCCTGGCAGGTGGAGCGGCTGGACTGGGTCGGCCGCAAGGCCTTCGTGCGCCGCACCGAGGCCGACTACTACACCGACGCGATCGACTACACCCGGCTGAAGGTGCTCGACGAGTTCGAGCGCGACGACGGGCCGGAAGGCCGCTGCGCCCACGGCGAGGTGCATGTGGTGCGGCGGGTCGCCGGCTACAAGAAGATCCGCTACTACACCCACGAGAACGTAGGCTACGGCCAGGTCAATCTGCCCGATCACGAGATGCCGACCACCGCGCTCTGGTGGCAACTGTCGCAGGACGCGCTCGATCGCCACTTCGCCGACCGGCAGGCGGCGCTGGACGGCTTCCTCGGCGCGGCCTATGCCCTGCACCACGTTGCGGCGCTGGTGTCCATGGCCGAGTTGCGCGACCTCGGCCGGGCGGTGGGCGACGGCGCCGCCGGCTGGTCGGCGGTGGTCGGCCCGGACGGCCGCGGCGCGCTCAAGAGCCTGGACGGCCGCGACGCGCCCGAGCCGGCCGGGCGCGGCTTCCGGCCGACCGTGTTCCTCTACGACAACTATCCCGGCGGCATCGGCCTGACCGCCCCGCTGTTCGAGCAGCGCGCCTCGATCGTGGGCCGGGCGGCCGACCTGGTGGCCGGCTGCGACTGCCGCGACGGCTGCCCGGCCTGCATCGGTCCCGTGCTGCCCGGCGCCGGCGATCCGGGTCGTTCGCCGAAGCGCGCGGCCCTGGCGGTGCTGCGCCTGCTCGACCAGGGCGAAAGCCGGATGGCCGGGAGCGCGAATTGAGCGTGTCCGCGCTGCTCCAGGCGCGGCTCGCCCGGCTGGACCCGGCGCGGATTTCCGGCAGGGCGGCGGCCTCGGCCGCGCCCGGGCCCGGCCTGTCGGATCTGGTCGCCCGGCTGGAGCGGCTGCGCGCCCGCGCCGCCCCGGTCGAGGTGCGGTCGGCGGCCCCGCTCGCCGCGCGGCTGGGTGGAACCGAAGTGGACGATGGCGTGATCGAGGTGGAGCGGCGCCTGCCGCTCTGGCACCGTCAGGGGCGCGTGAGCCTGGCGCGGCTAGCCGACACCGACCCGGCGCGCGCCGACATCCGCGGCGGGGCCGGCCGGATTGACGATCTGCTGTTCCTCGACACCGAGACCACGGGCCTCGCCGGCGGCACTGGCAC
>DATMWM010000405.1:0-3852 GCA_035562535.1 Rhodocyclaceae bacterium
CGTCTCGGGCGCAGGGCGATCGCGGGCGGATTCCGGGCCTATCTCGCGTTCCTGCAGGCGTTCTGCGCCTGCCGCTTCGACCTCGAAGGGCTCGATCGCCTGCGCGGCGAAGGGCAGCCACAACAGGCAGACGAGCGCCAAGGCACCCAGCCCGAGCGCCATGGCCACGTACTCGTACGCGCGCCAGAGCGGGTTCGGACGGTCGCTAGTCATCTACGGGCACGCGCGTGGACGATTCGCCCAGAATCCAGGCGAAGGCGATCCCTGCCGCGAAGTAGTCCTTCTGCAGTACCAGCGGACTGTCGGCGAAGGTCGCACCGGACAGGTTGTCGTAGCGCAGGAAGCCGCCGACCCAGTACTTGGGGAAGCGTTTGGTGAGCGCCGCAAGGAACTGCACGCCCGCGTAGCCGCCATCCGCCTGGTATGCCGCGCGGGTAGGCGTGGCGTACTGCGGCTGCACCGAATAGAAGTAGTCGTGCTGCCGCCGGTCGCCGAACAGCGGCCCGGCCAGCAGCCCCAGGCTCCAGCCGCCCATGCCAGGCAGGTCGGTGACGTCAAGATTGAGTCTGCCCTGATAGACCCAGCCGATGCCGCGCGGCGGGCTGTCCAGCGTGAACGCGGCGCGAAGCGGAACCTGGAACTTGAGATAGCGCGCGCCGTTTTCCGAGCGCCACAGGACCAGGTCCACCTGGGGGCCGATCTCGAAGGTCGGGTCCAGGTCGGGCATGCCCGTGCGGGCCACGATGTCGTCGCTGCTTGCGGGCGGGGACAGCCCGAGCGAGACGGTCAGCTCGATGCGGTCGGTGTCGAACAGGCTGCCGCGGATGCCGTGGCGGTCGGCCTTGAAGAAGTCGCCGCGATAGGCGAACAGGGGCATGGGCAGCAGGTAGTAGCTGGTCTGGTCCGAGCCGCGATAGGCTGGGAAGCTGAGCGCGGTGGCGCCCGCCCCGATCTCCCACAGCGGGCGTTCTTCTGCTGCCGGCGCTGCAGGCGGGTACAAGCCGGCCAGGCACAGCAGCAGCGCCGGTGCGAGCCGCAGGCCGCCGGTCATGCGCCGGCCTCCAGCGGGTGTGCCGCGGTCGCCTCGATTTCCAGCAGCAGGTCGGCACGGCAGATGTCCGCCTGCAGGAACACGACGCCGTCTTCGCCCCTGAGCCGTTCCCGGACCGACTCGCGCACCACCGGGAAGTCGGAGGCGTTGCGAACGTAGACGCGGCAGGCAAGCTCCGCCAGCGAGAAGGGGCCCGATCTGGCCCGGCGGTTCGCCGCCTCGACGATGGCCTCGACGTTGGTCAGCGATTCGAGGCACTGGCCGGCGGGGTCGCCCGCGTGTACGGTGCGATGTCCGACGATGCTGGCCGTACCGGAGACGAACAGGACCTCCTGCCCCGGCGGGTGGGCCAGCACCGCGCGGGAGAACGTCGGGCTGCGCGGTCCGTATCGGGCAGGGTAGCGGTAGGCACTGGTCTGGCGCGGATTCTCCACCGGCACGGCCGGCGTCTGTCCGGCCAGGAAGGCGATCGACAGCGGTCCTGCGGCCAGCCCGATGGCGCAGGCGGCGGGCACGTCGCCGACCGTGCTCCGGCTGCTGGCGAAGAAGCCGTCCCGCCGGCCGATGTTGAACTGCCGGTAGCGCTCCAGCCCGGAGCTCTCGCGGTTGATGTCGGCCAGATAGTTCCATGCCCGCCAGAGGTAGGGCATGCCCTGGCCGTCGAGGAGCCGGAACACGCGCCGGTAGGCCTCCTCGGTCGCGGCCTGGAGCGGTGTGCGGCCGGGCTGCGCCGCGTAGTCGCCCTCCTCGATCTCGATGACGCCGTAGAGCACGCCGGCGGAACGCCGCCACGCGATGCCTTCCGACTGCCCGGCGGCAACCGACCCGGCGCAGCGCCAGACCTCGCATAGCCAATCTGCTCCGCTGCCGAGCAGGGGGGCGACGACGGTCTGCAGCGGCCATTCCGGCCTGCCCCGTCCGGCACTGCCGAACAGGCTTCCGCCGAGCACGCACTCCGTCGCGCCGCCGGTGGCTGCCACGTCGGCCGGCAGGGTCGATCTGGTTTCCAGCTTCAGGGCCACCGCGAGCCTAGGCGTTGTACATCGCCGGATCGTCGACCGGGCGGATGTTGTGGCGGCGGCTCTTCCAGCCCATGAGCGCCCGTCGCGGTTGCACGATGTTTGCCAGGTAGTAGAGCAGCTTGAACAGCCCGATCGATCGCCAGATCGGCGTCCTGCCGAAAATGTCGCCGGCCAGCACGGACAGCAGCGCCTCCTTCACCCGGAAAAGGTTTCGCGGATGCATGAAGAAGTCGCGCATGATCGGGTTGGTCACCCGGTAGATGAACCACGAGAACTCCTTCGGCCCGCGGCGCATCACGGCATCGAAGCGTTCGAGCGCGGACGGCGCGGCGGCGGGGTTGGCGAGGCAGGCGGCGATCGTGTCGGCCCCGGCCACGCCGCTGTTCATGGCCAGCAGCACGCCGGAGGAGAAGACAGGGTCGATGAAGGCGTAGGCGTCGCCGAGCATCAGGTAGTTCGCGCCGTGGTTGCGCTCGGACACGTAGGAGAAGTTCCCAGTCGCCTCCACCGTGTTCAGCAGCCGCGCCTGCTCCATCCGCCGGGCCAGCGCCGGGCAGCTCGCGATTCCCTCGGACAGGAACTGATCGAGGCTGCGCGTGCCCTTGCTCCTCATGAAATAAGGCCAGGTGACCATGCCGACGCTGGTCACGTCGCCCTGCATGGGGATGAACCAGAACCAGCCGTGCTCGAACCAGAAGATCGTGATGTTGCCCTCGGCCTGTCCCGCGTGGCGACGCGCGCCCGCGAAATGCCCGTAGATCGCGGAGCTGTTGTGCTTCGGATTGCGCTTCTTGATCCGGAAGCGGTTTGCCAGGAAGGTGTCGCGGCCGGAGGCATCGACCAGGAAACGTGCCTGCCACTGCGCGAGCCGCCCGTCGTCGTGCTCGGCACGCACCACCACCGTGCCGTCGGCCGGGAACTCCACGGACGTGGCCTTGCAGCCCTCCTGCACCTCGACGCCCTTTCGTGCGGCGTTGCGGATGAGGATCGCGTCGAATTCCGCGCGTTTCACCTGGTAGGCGTAGGGAATGGACTTGTCCCAGGCCTCGCCGAAGCGGAACACCTGGGGCATCTCGTGATGCGGGGAGACGAATTCGGCGGCCCATTTCTCCATGCCGACGGCACGCACCTCGTCCGCCACGCCGAGGCGCTCGAAGATCGGCAGGTTGGCCGGCAGCAGCGACTCGCCGATGTGAAAGCGCGGATGCCTGGCCTTGTCCAGCAGCACCACGCGGTAGCCTTTTTCGGCCAGCAGCGGCGCCACGGTGCTGCCTGCCGGTCCGCCGCCGATGACCAGCACGTCGCAGTACGCGCTCGCGTCCCTGGTCCGGGTTCCTGTCGTCGTTCGTACCATTCGTTCTCGGCGGTGATGCCGGCGCGGCGGGCATGGCGCAATATGCCGGATCCATCGGACCGGCGCTGCCCGGGCGGCGGGTCCGGGGGAGTGCGCCGGAATCAGATCGTTCCGGCTGCGCAGTTACCGGCTGGCTGCGGCGGCGATTCTAACCCTTTGACCGGCGTCGCGGCGGACTTGACGCGCCGGGAAACCCGGATCGGGGACATCGCGGCCACGACGTCCGCCTGAAGCTCCGGGCTGAGTTGCGGTCGCAGGCCGACCGGCTGGCGGGGATGGCGCGAGAATCCCCGCTTCGACCGTTCCAGCGCTTCGCGGTTTGCGGCGAAGTAGCGGGCCGCGGCGACGGTCTGCGGCAGGTGCTTGATCACGTGCCACAGGCTCCAGCGATGCTGCCAGATCCGCCGGGCAAAGCGGCGCTGGTA
>DATMWM010000406.1:0-4348 GCA_035562535.1 Rhodocyclaceae bacterium
TGCCAGATGCAGATCGCGCGGCTGCTCGACGAGCGCGACCGCGTGCGGCTCACGCCCGCCGAACAGTCCGACAACGAGGAGGCGCTGCGCCGGCAGGTGCTCACGCTGTGGCAGACGCGCATGCTGCGGCTGGCCCGGCTGTCCGTGACCGACGAGGTGTCGAACGGGCTTTCCTATTACGACTACACCTTCCTGCGCGAGCTTCCCCGGTTCTATGCCGACCTCGAGGACCAGCTCGCCGGCCAGGACCCCGCCTGGCGCTCCGGCCCCCTGCCCTCCTTCCTGCGGCTCGGCAGCTGGATCGGCGGCGACCGCGACGGCAACCCCTACGTCACCGCGCAGGTGCTGCGGCAGACGCTGCGCATGCAGTCCGCGCGCGTGCTCGACTTCTATCTGGAGGAGGTGCATCAGCTGGGCGGGGAGCTGCCACTGGCCGAGGGCCTGGTCACGGTCTCCGAGGCGCTGGCCGAACTCGCCGACCGCTCGCCGGACCGCTCGCCGCACCGCCAGGACGAACCCTACCGCCGGGCCCTGTCCGGGATTTATGCGCGGCTCGCGGCCACGGCGCGCAGCCTGGACCAGTTCGAGGCGCTGCGCCACGCGGTGGGCGATGCGCCGCCTTACGAGACCAGCGGCGAGTTCGCCGCCGATCTGGACACGCTGCACAATTCGCTGGCGGCCAACGGCTCGCTCACGCTGGCGCGCGGCCGGCTGCGCGGGCTGCGGCGGGCCGCCGACGCGTTCGGCTTCCACCTCGCGCCTCTGGACCTGCGGCAGAACTCGGACGTGCACGAGCGCGTCGTCGCCGAACTGCTGGCCGCGGCACGCCCGGCGCTGGATTACCGCGCCATGACGGAACCGCAGCGCACGACCCTGCTGCTCGAGGAACTGGCCACCGCGCGGCCGCTCGCCTCGCCCTTCCTGCGCTACTCGGACGAGACCGCGGGCGAGCTGGACATCCTGCGCACCGCGGCCGAGATGCACCTGCGCTACGGCCCGACCTGCATCCCGAACGCGATCATCTCCAAGACCCAGGGCGTGTCCGACATCCTCGAGGTGGCGGTGCTGCTCAAGGAGGCGGGGCTGCTGCGCCCGCTGGAGGGAAGGCTGAACGTCAACATCGTCCCGCTGTTCGAGACCATCGGCGACCTGCGCGACTGCGCTCGCACCATGGACGCGCTGTTCGGCCTGCCCGCCTACGCCCGGCTGCTCGGCTCGCGCGAGGGCACCCAGGAGGTGATGCTCGGCTACTCGGACAGCAACAAGGACGGCGGCTTCCTCACCTCCGGCTGGGAGCTCTACAAGGCCGAGATCGTGCTGGTGGAGGTGTTCCGCCGGCACGGCGTGCATCTGCGCCTGTTTCACGGCCGCGGCGGCTCGGTGGGCCGCGGCGGCGGGCCGAGCTACCAGGCCATCCTGGCGCAGCCGGGCGGCGCGGTGCAGGGCCAGATCCGCATCACCGAACAGGGCGAGGTGATCGCCTCGAAGTACTCGAACCCGGAGGTCGGCCGGCGCAACCTGGAGATCCTGGCGGCGGCCACCCTGGAAGCGACCCTGGTGGATCCGCAGCGCACGGCGCCGGCGCGCGAATTCCTCGATGCGATGGAGCGGCTGTCGGCGCTGGCCTTTGCCGCCTACCGCGGCCTGGTCTACGAGACCGAGGGCTTCGAGCGCTACTTCTGGGAATCCACGGTGATCAGCGAGATCGCCCACCTGAACATCGGCTCCCGCCCGGCCTCGCGCAGGAAGTCCACCCGGATCGAGGACCTGCGCGCGATTCCCTGGGTGTTCAGCTGGGCCCAGTGCCGGCTCATGCTCCCGGGATGGTACGGCTTCGGCGCCGCGGTCAAGGCCTGGCTGGCGGAGCAGCCGCAGGACGGGCTCGCGCTGCTGCGGCGCATGTTCGGCGAATGGCCGTTCTTCCAGACCCTGCTGTCTAACATGGACATGGTGCTCGCCAAGACCGACATCGCGATCGCCACGCGCTACTCGGAACTGGTCGGCGACGCGGCGCTGCGCGAGCGCATCTTCGCGCGCCTGAAGCAGGAGTGGCAGGACTCGATCGACATGCTGCTGGCGATCACCGGCCAGACGGAGTTTCTGGAAGGCAACCCGCTGCTCCAGCGCTCGATCCGCAACCGCTTCCCCTACCTGGATCCGCTGAACCACATGCAGATCGAACTGCTGCGCCGCCACCGCGCGGGCAACGAGGACGAGCGGCTCAAGCGCGGCATCCACCTCTCGATCAACGGGGTGGCCGCCGGCCTGCGCAACAGCGGCTGAGGCGCGCCGGCCCGGTTATTTCGGCCGGTCGGGTTTCGCGCCGGCGGCCCGGCGCGCGTCCGCCAGTCCCTGCTGCGCCGCGCGCGAATCCGGCTCCAGCGCCAGCGCCTGGCGAAAGGCCTCGGCCGCCTCGCGCGGCCGGCCGGTCTCGGCGTACAGCCGCCCCAGATCGATCCGCGACTCGGCCAGGTCCGCGTTCGCGTCCTGGGCCGCCACGTATTCGTCCAGCGCCCTGGCCAGCGCAGCCCGCTGCGGCGCGCTCAGGCGCTCCGGATCCGCCCCCGCCAGGGCCCGGCCGGCGGCGATGCGCACCGCCAGCACCGGGTCGTCCAGCGCCGCCGCAAGCAGCCCCGGCCGCTCGGCCGGCGGGACGGCCGCGAGCACCTGCACCGCGGCGACGCGCACCAGCACGTCCGAGTCCGCGAGAACGGCGGCGGCGAACTCGGACGCGATCGCGTCCGGCCGGCGGGCCAGGCGCGAGAGCGCGCTGGCGCGGACGATTCCCGGCTGGCCGGGATCGCGCACCACCTGCAGGAGGCGCCGCCGTGCGTCCGGCCGGTCGCGATCGGCCGCGTCGAACGCCTCGCCGAAGCCCTGGAAGCCGGGCCGCGGATCCGGGTGGTGCCTGCGGATCGCCGCCTGCGCCCACTCGTCGGTCCGGTCGGCGTGGCAGCCCTTGCAGGCGTTCGGCGTGCCCAGCCTGGCCGACAGGTCCGGCCGCGGCACGCGGATGCTGTGGTCATGGCGCGAATCCAGCGCCGGCGCCTCCGCCCGGGGCATGTGACAGGCGGCGCATCGCGCACCTTCGGACCCAGCCGGGTGAAAATGATGCTGCGGGGAATCGTAGCGCGAGGCCAGGTGGCACTGCGCGCAGACGCCGTTGCCCGGGATGCGCAGCGTGGCGGCGTGCGCGTCGTGGCAGTCGCCGCAGGTCACGCCCGGACCGTGCATGCGGCTCTGCAGGAAGGAGGCATAGGTAAACGCCGCCTCGCGCATCTGGCCGTCCGGCCAGTACAGTCCGGGTTCCAGCAGCGACGGCACGAACGCGTCCCCAAGCGGCCGGCCGGCGGCGTGGTCGGCTGAGAGCCGCGTGCGCTGCGAGTGGCACTGGGCGCAGGTCTCGATCTCCCGGTTGCCGGCGTGCGGCCTGGAGCGCGACGGGGCCGCGCCGGCGCCGCCCGGCGTCCAGACGACGCCGAAGCGCTCGTCCAGCCGTACCGCCAGCCCCTTGATGCGCTCCGGCGAGGCGGCCTCGCCGTGGGCCCAGGCGAGATGTGCGGAGCCCGGCCCGTGGCAGGCTTCGCAGCCCACGCCGGCTTCGGACCAAGCCTGCGCGTCGCCGGAAGCAGGCTGCCCGCCGGGTCGTGGGTTGGTGGCATGGCACTCCGGGCAGCCGGCGCGCGCCTGGCGGTCGGCGCGGCTCCAGTGGGGCGCCGCGCCCGGCTTGCGATCGCCGGAAACCGCGAACCAGCGCTGCCCGCCCTGCGCCTGCGGCCGCGCGTCCCAGGCCAGGTCGAACGCCTGCAGCCTGCCGCCGGGAAGCTCGATCAGGTATTGCTGCAGCGGCGACACGCCGACGGTATAGCGCACCTCGTGCTCGCCGGCCCGGCCGCCGGGACCGTCCATGCGCACGAAGAACCTGCCGTCGCGGCTGGAAACCGTGGAGCGGCCTGGCGGCAGGCCGGTCGCGGCCGGGCCGAAATCGGCGAGCACCGAGCGTTCGCCGGCAGGCTGCATAGCATGGGCGTGATCGGAGCGCGTCCAGGCGTCGTGCTGGTCGCGGTGGCAGCCTGCGCAGGCAGCCGAGCCGACGTAGGTCAGGGGAGCGCGCCCGGGCGGCTGGGGCTTCGCCGCATCCGCGGGCTGGCGTGCCGGCCCGCCGATCCACCACCATGCGGCCGCCGCGGCCAGCGCCAGCAGCACGAACGCGGCCGCAGCCGCCCGCCCCCGCTTCGGGGACGTCCCGGGCCGGAGGCCGCCGCGCCGCGCCCGCGCCGCCGGGTGGCGGGCCGCGCGGTGGCGCGCCGCCTTGCTTCTGTGCATGGACTGGGGAAGAAAACCGAAT
>DATMWM010000407.1:0-8603 GCA_035562535.1 Rhodocyclaceae bacterium
GTTCTGCACGTTGACCTGGTTGATGTCCGGGTCGCTGCCCGGCTTGAACACCACGTTGATCGTGACGTTGCCGGAGGACGAGCTGACCGAGTTGAAGTAAAGCAGGTTGTCGATGCCGTTGATCTGCGCCTCGATCGGCGCTGCCACCGTGTTGGCGATGACCTCGGCGGTGGCACCGGGATAGCGCGCGCTGACCTGGATCTGCGGCGGCGCCAGTTCGGGGAACTGGGCGATCGGCGAGACCCACATGGCGACCGCGCCGCCGAGCAGGATCAGGATCGAGATGACCGAGGAGAGGATCGGACGGTCGATGAAGAAGTGGGTGAACATGGGCGGCTACTTCTTCGGCTCTTCGCCGGCCTTCGGCGCGGGCTTGGCGGGCGCATCCCCCGCCTTGGCGCCGGCCGCGCCCGGTTCGGCGATCTTCACCGGCTTGCCCGGCACCACCTTGAGCACCCCGTCGTTGACCACCCGGTCGCCGGCATGCAGTCCGCCCAGCACGACGATGTCCTTCTGGCCCACGTAGTCGCCGACCACCACCGGCCGCACCTCCGCCACCCCGGCCTGGTTCACCACGTAGACCAGGTGCCCGTTCGAGCCCTGCTGGACCGCGAGCTGCGGCACGACGATCGCGTCCGGGCGCACCGCACCCTTCACGTAGGCGGTGACGAACATGCCCGGCCGCAGCGTCCGCTTCGGATTGGGTATGACCGCGCGCACTTCGAACGAGCCGGTGTCCTGGCTGAACGAGGGGTCGGCGAAGTTGATCTTGCCCGTATGCGGGTGGCGCGTGCCGTCCGAGAGATCGATCTCGACCTCGAAGTCCTGGTCCTTCGGGAAAACCACCTGCTTCTTCGCCCGCATGTCGCGCCAGGCGGCGACCTGGTTCTGCGAGATGCTGAAGGTCACCCAGATCGGGTCGATCGCCGCCACGTAGGTGAGCTTCGATTCCGGCGACTGGGCGTTCAGGTAGGCACCCTCGCGCTGGGCGGAACGGCTCGTCAGACCGGTGACCGGCGAGCGGATCGTGGCGTAGCCGAGGTTCAGCTCGGCCTCCTTGACCTTGGCCTGCGCCGAGTACACCGCGGCCTTCGCCGCGTCGTACTCGCCCTGGGCCTTGTCCAGGTCCGCCTGCGACAGAGCGTTCTGCTGCGCCAGCGGCTTCACCCGCGCCAGCGTCGCCTGCGCGGTGGTGAAGCGCGCCTGCTGCGCCTGAAGTTCGCCGCGCGCCGCGTCGAGCTGCGCCTGGAACGGTTTGGGATCGAGTTCGAACAGGAGATCGCCGTCCTTGACCAGTTCGCCTTCCTTGTAGGCGATCTTGTCGAGAAAGCCGGACACGCGCGCGACGATGTCCACCTGGCGCGAGCTTTCGGTCTGCGCCACGAAGTTCGGCACGAAGGGAATCGTCTGCGGCTGCACGGTGATCACCGTTACCTCGGGCGGCGGCCGCTGCGGCGTCGCGGTTTCCTTCGAACATCCGGCTGACCAGACGGTTGCGAGCGCGGCGACGGCGAGCGCCAGGCGGGACGGCATATCGGAAACCATGGATCCGGGCTCCTCGGGGCGGTTCGGCAGGGGCGGCGGCGTGCGGCTTCCGGGGAGGCCAGACGCCGGGGCGCAGCATTGTGCCATATGCCGGCCACGCCGCCGGACGGCGATCGCCCCGCATTGGGTAGGGAGCGTAGGGTGGAATAGGCCCGCCACGGCCGTATTCCACCGTCGAAGGAGTGGTGTTGCGCGGCCGCTCGACCTGCGCCGGAAGGTGGAATACGCGCCTGCGGCGCTATTCCACCCTACGCGCCGCGGGTCCGCGATGACGAGTAGGGTGGGATAGGGCGAAGCCCGTATCCCACCGTCGAAGGCTCGCCGTCGCGGTTGCCTCCCCGGGGCGCTTGGGCGAGACTGCGCGGCGTGCAAAAACCGAGGATCCGCCGATGTCAAGCTACCTGCGCTTCGCCAACCTGCCCCCCGAACTCACCGACGAGGACATCCTCGCCGGCCTGGATCAGGAAGTGCTCAAGGACCGCACCGCCGAGAAGATCGTGCGCGAGCCCGGCCAGGTCATCCTGTGGATCGGCGTGCCCTGGGAGCGCCACATCGCCGACGCGGTCGCGCGCAAGCTGAACGGCGTCTTCTGGAAGGGCCGCTCGCTGCACGTCAGCGCCACCGCGCTGTTCGGCGATTAGGGCCGGCCCGGCGCCGCCGCGTCTCGGCCCTGCGGCCGGGTCGGCGCGCCCGCCAGGTGTTCAAGGCGTTCCGCCGCGGCGAGGACTCCGTTGAAGGTTTCGAGGTTGAACGACTCGAAATGCTCGGCGACGGCCGGCGTGACGTAGAGGTAGCCGTCCGCCTCTCGGACGATCCAGCCGCGCGCAATCAGCTTCTGGACCTTGCGGCGCACGGTCTCGCGCGGAATCCCCGTGGTTTCCGCCACCGACAGCGCATTGCAGGGCACCAGGTGGGCCTGCCGCTGCGCCGGGTCGCGGAGCACCTCCCCCACCCTCGAGCCGCCGTTCGCCGGCCCCGCGCCAAACAGACGGGAAGCGTTGCGCTGGGCGATCTCGCCGAGGACGATGATCTCCGCCATGTCGCCGTCGAACGCCCGGTACAGGCGCAGCAGGTACGGCACCATGAACGCGGAGAGCGTATAGGCCATCTCGCTGTGCTTCCGCCGGAAGCAGGCTTCGTCGATTCGCATGGTCTGGCGGATCTGTCAGGGGTGGGGCCGTCAATATACCCAAATTGGGGAATGGCGCCGGAAAAATGGGATTGATTTGCGGTCTACTCCCGCGGCGCCCGAACCCGCCGGCATGCCGCGCCATCGGGCGCACCGGCGACACCCCAGCCAACAACAGGAGAGACCCTTGAAGCCAACCATCGCGAGCGCCCTGCTCGCCGCATCGCTCGCCCTGCCCGCCGTGACTACCGCCGCCGCCGAATCGGCCAAGCCGGCCAAGTCGACCGAGAAGTCGGGCGACGAGATCAACAGCTTCACCTGCGGCGACCTGTTCGACCTGTTCTCCGCCGCAGCCCCGAAGAAGGGCAAGGACCCGAAGCGGCTGGCCCGCGCCCAGGACGACGTGCTCAATTTCGTGATGTGGGTGCATGGCTATGTCAGCGGGCGCGACGGCATCGACTTCGCCAAGCGGCCGCTGAACGAGCAGGGCATCAAGCAGACCGTGGACCAGATGGCGAGCGCCTGTCAGGGCGATCCAAAGAGGCTGTTCCTGGAGGCGGTCAAGGACGTCAAGTAGCCGGCGCCTATTCGTGAGCGATCCGCTGCCTGCCCGCGGCGTGGCCGTGATCTACGACGGCGAGTGTCCGCTGTGCGCCGCCTACACACGCCGCCTGCGCCTGGTCGCCGCGGCCGGGGAGGTGCACCTGTTCGACGCCCGCCGCAATCCGGACCTGCGTCGCCGGCTCGGCGAAGAAGGGCTGGACCTGGACCGCGGCATGGTCGTGGCGGTCGACGGCGTGCGCTACCACGGCGCCGACGCGATGAACGTGCTGGCCATGCTCAGTGGTGGCAGCGGCGTGCTGAACCGCCTCGGCTACTCGGTGTTTCGTTCCGCCACGCTCGCCCGCGCGCTTTACCCGGCGCTGGCCGCGGGCCGCCGCCTCCTGCTCGCGCTGCTCGGCCGCCCGCCTCTCGGCGACCGGCCCTGAGCTGGCCACCAACCAAACCGAATTCCCCCGGGAGAACCCAATGAAGCCCCTGTACAAAGCATTGCTGCTCTGCGTGCCGGTGATCGCCGGCTCGCTGGTTGCCGTTCCCCAGGTCGCCGAGGCGCGCAAGGACCGCTACGAGCGCTGGGACGAGCGGCGCGACAAGCGCCGCGCCTACGTGGCCGGGGCGGTCGCCGCCCACCGCGGAGAAAAATGGCGCGAACGGCGCGAATACTACGAGCGCCGCGAACGCCGCCAGGACGCCGCGGCCGCGGTGATCGGTGTCGCCGTGGGCGCAGCCATCGGCGCGGCGATCGCCAGCGACCGCTAGCAGTTGTGACGCGGGTGTCTGCCGGCTGATCGCCGTGCCCGGCGGCGAGACGGTCCGTGCCGGCGCGCGCGGCCGGCTGCGGCAGGTTTCCGGCTGGCTGCCGGTGCTCCTGCTGGCCAGCGGCCTGGGCGTGCACCTCTGGCAGGTGCGCGCCCACCAGCTCTCGCCCTGGCTGGGCGCAGGCTTCGGGATGTTCGCCAGCACCGACGTCGGCAGCGTGCGCCGTGTCGAGGTGTTCGCCGTGCTGGCCGACGGCACCCGCTACCCGGTGCTGCTCGGCAGCCCCTACGAGGACGCGCTGCGCCGCGCCCGCGACCTGCCCTCCGGCCGCGAACTCGAACGCCTCGCCGGGGTCGCGCGCGAGGCACTGGCCGCGCAGCCGGACATCGCGTTTCCCGAAACCCCGCGTCACCTGCGCGTCGAAGTCTGGCGCAACCGCTACGAGCCCGGCAGCCTGCAGGCAAGTTCCTCCATGATCGCCACCCGCGATTTCGCCTTCGACGATGGGGGATAAAGCCGGGCCTTGGCAGCGGCTCGCCGCGGGCCTGCGGCGGCTGACGCCCGCCGAACTGGCCGCCCGCCTGACCTGTCTCACGCTGCTGTTCTCGCCGGTCGGCGACTGGTTCGTGCGGCCGGCGACGATGGCGCTCGCGGGCGCCGGCTTGCTGCTGCCCGGCGCCTGGCGCTCGCCCTGGCTGTGGGGCGCGCTGGCGCTGCTCACCGGCGCGCGGGTGATCGCCGACTGGCCGCTGGCGGACAACCACGCCTACCTGCTCTTCTACTGGTGCGTGGCGCTGGTCGTGGCCGCCGCGCTGCGCGACCCCGAGGTGCTGGCGCGCAACGCGCGCCTGCTGATCGGTCTGATGTTCGCCGCCGCGGCCTGGCAGAAATGGACCTCGCCGGACTATCCGAACGACGTCTTCTTCCTCACCACCTTCCTTCTCGACCCGCGCTTCACCGATTTCACCCTGCTGTTCACCACGCTCACGCCGGACCAGATCGAGGCCGGGCGCGCCTACCTGGAGGCGCCGCACCGCGAGCCCGGCACGGTCCCGCAGTTCCCGTTCGAGTTGCCGGCTTCCTTCCGCCTGCTCGCCACCGCCTCGACCTGGTGGAACCTGTTCGAGCAGACCCTGGTGGCGGCGAGCTTCCTGGCCCCGCCGGCCTCGCGGCTGGGACGGCTGCGCGACGCGGCGATGCTGCTGTTTTGCTTCACCATCTACGCGGTCGCCCCGGTGCCGAGCTTCGGCTGGCTGCTGCTGGCGATGACCGCCGCCCAGGGCACGCCCACCCTGCGGGCGCGGCTGTGGCTGCTCGGCTGTTTCGCCATCCTCGGCTTCTACTACGAAGTGCCCTGGGCGGGCCTGCTGCTGGAAGCGAGCGCCCGCTGAACGCGCCCCGGGCGGCGGCCTTCGGTGATAACTTCCGCCTGCCCCCGCCCCGTCCGCACAAGAATGAACGACGCACCCGACGGCCTGGAACGCTTCATCGCCCGCTGGCAGGCCGCCGGCGGCAGCGAGCGCGCCAACTTCCAGAGCTTCGTCGCCGACCTGTGCGCGCTTCTCGGCGTGTCGCCGTCGGATCCTGCGCGCGAGGACACCCGCGACAACGCCTACGTCTTCGAGCGCCGCATCACCTTCCGCCACGGCGACGGCAGCAGTTCCGCTGGCTTCATCGATTGCTACCGCCGCGCCTGCTTCGTCATGGAGGGCAAGAAGGTCCGCGCCGGTGCGCCGCGCCCGCCCTTCGTCGTCGTGGTCGATGTCGGCAACGTCATCGAGTTGTACGCCGAATTCAGCAGGATCGGTTTTCGACGGCCGTGATCCGCGCCGAAACGGTGGAATACGCCCCTGGTGGGGCTATTCCACCCTACAAGGTCGCGCGGGGCGTAGGGTGGGATAGGCCGCAGGCCGTATCCCACCGTCGGAGGATTGGTTTTCCGAAGCCGCGATCCGTGGCGGCATTCGCAGTTGCCCGACCGGCCGGCAGCGGCTAGCATCCGCCGTTTCCGAACTTTTTCGGCGCCGCGGCGTCCGATGCCCGATGATCCCCAACGAAATCGACACCCGCGCCTTGCGCGACGCCCTGGGCATGTTCGCCACCGGCGTCACCATCGTCACCGCGCGGCCGCAGGGCGGCGCGCCGATCGGGCTGACGGTCAGTTCCTTCAATGCCGTTTCGCTGACCCCGCCGCTGATCGTCTGGAGCCTGCAGATGGATTCGCACAATCTGGAGGCGTTCCGCACCTGCAGCCACTACGCGGTCAACGTGCTCGCCGAGGACCAGGTCTGGCTGTCCGAGCGCTTCGCCGCGCCGGTGGAGGACCGCTTCGCCGGGCTCGACCTGCGTCCCGGCCTGGGCGAGGCGCCGCTGATTCCGGGCTGCTGCGCCTGGTTCGAGTGCCGCAACGAGATCCGCCACCCGGGCGGAGACCACCTGCTGTTCATCGGCCTGGTCGAGCGCTTCGCGCGCGGACAGGGGCGTCCGCTGCTCTATTTCGGCGGGCGCTACCAGGGGCTGGCCGAGCTGTAGGCCGTCGCGGCAGTCACCGCGCAGGCGCAGGAGCGGCGGCCGCCCCGCGCGGCGCTGGGGCGGGTGCCCGGTACGCAGGTGCGGCCGGTGCCGCGGCTGGCGCGGCCGCTGTTGCGCCTTCCGGCGGCGGCTCGCCGGCCGGCGGGGGAGGCGGCGGCGCGGCCTTGACCAGTTCCTTCAGCCGGTCGAGGATCGGCTGCTTCTCCGCCTCGATCTGCTTCACCCGCTCGTGGATGACGTCCAGTTGCGAGCGCAGCGCCGCGTCGCGGCGGGCGGCGTTGCGCTGCTCGGCCACGAAGTCGTCGTAGCGCACCACGTCGCCCTGGTAGCCCGACTGCAGGTTGGGCGGGGTCAGGACGTTGCTGCGCAGGGTCTCCTGGATCGAGCGCATCTGCTGGTACTCGGCCTGCAGTTCCTGGTTCATGATGCTCAGGATGGTCTGCAGCCGTTTCAGCTCGGTGTCGAAGCTGTCCGCGGCCGCGGCGTGCGCGGCCAGGGACAGCAGCAGGGCGGTCAGGATTGTGCGCATCGGTTCCTCCCCTTCGTCATTGGTCGCAGCAGGCTCAGGCCGCCATGGTACCCACCGCGGCCCGGCGGTGCACGTGGGCGACCAGCAGCACCAGCATCGCCGAGGCGAGCCAGGAATGGCGGTCGTCGGTGCGGCTGGTCAGCGCGATCGGCACCTTGGCGCCGAGCACGATGCCGGCGGAGACCGCGTCGGCCAGATAGGCGAGCTGCTTGGCGATCATGTTGCCGGATTCCAGGTCGGGCACCACCAGGATGTCGGCCTGGCCGGCCACCGCAGAGCGGATGCCGGTGGTCTCGGCCGCCTTGAGCGACACGGCGTGGTCGAAGGTGAGCGGGCCGTCCAGGATGCCGCCGGTGATCTGGCCGCGCTCGGCCATCTTGCAAAGCGTCGCCGCGTCGATGGTGGCCGGCATCTTCGGGTTGATCGTCTCCACCGCCGCCAGGATCGCCACCTTCGGCGCCGGGATGCCCAGCGAGTGGGCCAGGTCGATCGCGTTCTGGCAGATATCGCGCTTGGCGTCCAGCGTCGGCGCGATGTTGACCATGGTGTCGGTGATGAACAGCGGCTTCGGGTAGGTCGGCACGTCGAGCACGTGCACATGGCTGATGCGGCGATCGGTGCGCAGCCCGCGGGTGGCGGAAACCACCGGGACGACCAGTTCCTCCGCCGTGATGCAGCCCTTCATGATCCCTTCCACCCGGCCCTCGCGGGCGAGGTGGATGGCCATGGCGACGGCCTCGCGGTTGTTCGCGGTCGGCACGATCCGCAGCCCGGCGATGTCGAGGCCGCCGACCTCGGCGGCCTCGCGGATGCGCGTCTCGGGGCCGATCAGCACCGGCACGATGATGCCCTCGCGCGCCGCCTCGACCGCGCTGGTCAGGCACTGGATGTCGGTCGGGGCGATGATGGCGGTGTCCACCGGCGACAGGTGCCGGGCCTTGACCCGGGCCATGACGTCGCGGAAACGCGCCTCCCGGTCGTCGAATCGGATCTCCGGCAGGTCGACCTTGGCGCGCCGCACCTTCTCGCGCGGCGCGATCACCTCGGCGATGCCGGTCACGACCACCTCGCCGTCCTGGTTCAGGCATTCGGTCTTGAGCACGACCTTGCCCTTGCTCGCGTCCTTCTCGGTGGCCTGCACGGTGATGGTCACCGTGTCGCCGACCTTAACCGGGCGGCGGAAGCGCAGGTCCTGCCCGAGATAGATCGTCCCCGGCCCCGGGAACTCGGTGCCCAGCACGGTCGAGATCAGCGCGCCGCTCCACATGCCGTGGCCGATCACCTCGCGGAAGCGGCTGCTCTTGGCGTACTCCGGATCGACGTGGGCGGGGTTGATGTCCCCAGACATCACCGCGAACAGGGTGATGTCCTGCTCGGTCAGGGTGCGCACCAGCCTGGCGCCGTCGCCGACATTGATCTCGTCGAAGGTCCTGTTCTCGATGTATTCCATTGAAGCTCCCTGGGAAAGGCAGCGGGACGCGGGCGCGACCGTGCCGGTGGCGATTTGTGCACTGCGATTGTACCCGTGCGAGCGGGGCGGGATGCCCC
>DATMWM010000408.1:0-5055 GCA_035562535.1 Rhodocyclaceae bacterium
GGGGCGAGTAGCCCCCGACCGTGTAGAGGCGGCCCGGAAGGTACTGCCTATCGAGCGCTAGCGGCCGCCGTGCCAGCGCGACCAGACTGCGGGGGGATCGGATTGCGTCTGCCCCTCGCACCACGCGTGTCACGAGATCGAGCGCGCGGAGAACGCCCACCCCCCAGAATCGAGCAGTCAACCATTGAGGACGTGGGCCACTGCGACGGGCCATACGCCTGTTCCACCCACCAGAACATTCCGCATCGTCAGCCGAACCTGAATTTGCCGCACCGTTTACTCCGAGAGAGGCCCCTTTTTCATGCTCATGCCATTTTGTTCGACCCCCACCTTTTCAAGATGGCGCTCGTTTGCCAATGACGTTTCCAGGGTGACCTATTTAGAAACAGCTACTTACGATGAATTGTGTGGCAATCGACTGCGACTGGCAGCATAAAAACCAGCATGGCCGCAGAAGCGGCCATGCCTTGTATCGTACTGATTTCCCGCAGGATTTTTGTGTTTGGTAGGCGCGATTGGACTCGAACCAACGACCCCCACCATGTCAAGGTGGTGCTCTAACCAGCTGAGCTACGCGCCTGCGAAGGCGGGAATTCTAAACCAAATCCGCTGGATGTCCAAACGCTACGGCTGTCCGCCTCCGGACTTGCCCTTGAACATGCCGTAGAGGACGAGGATGACGATGGCGCCGACGGTGGCGCCGATGAATCCGGTCGCCTGGCCGGCCTGGTAGAAGCCGAGCGCCTGGCCGATGTAGGTGGCGGCGAGCGAGCCGCCGATGCCGAGCAGCGTGGTCATGATCAGACCCATCCTGTCGTCGCCTGGCTTGAGGAACCGTGCGATCAGACCCACGATGAAGCCGATGACGATGGTGCCGATGATTCCGCTCATGCTGCGTTCTCCTTGGTAGTGCCTGTCGAATCGGATCGAGCCGGCCAGCCGGCTAGGAACTCCTGCCAGTGGGCCTGCTTCTGCTCCGCCAGAAAGGCGCGCACGGCGCCGATCTCCCTGCGATGGGCCTCCGGCGTCAGCGCGCCGCGCATCAGCTGGAAACCCAGAAAAACCAGATAGGTGTTGAGCGCATCGGTCTCGCAGTAGTCGCGGATCTCGGCGATGCGCCCGTCCTGCCAGGCCTGCCAGACCTGGGAGCCGTCCATGCCCAGCTTGCCCGGCGTGCCCATGAGCCGCGCCAGTTCGTCGAGCGGGGCGTTGGCGCGCGGCTGGTACATCGCCAGCAGGTCCATCAGGTCGAGGTGGCGCGAGTGGTAGCGGCTTATGTAGTTGTTCCAGCGGAAGTCGCGGCTGTCGGCGTAGTCGCCCTCGCCCATGTCCCAATAGCGCGGCGCCCGCACCCCGTGGATCAGGCCACGATAGTGAAGCACGGGTAGGTCGAAGCCGCCGCCGTTCCAGGAGACCAGTTGCGGCGTAAGCTTCTCCACGCCGTCGAAGAAGCGCTGGATGATCTCGCCCTCGCCCGATTCCGGCTCGGCGAGCGACCAGACGCGGATCTGCCGCTCGTCGCGCAGCACGCAGGAGACGACGATCACCCGCTGCAGGTGCAGCGCCAGGAAGTCGCTGCCGGTAGCTGCCCGGCGCTTCTGGAAGGCGAACTCGGCGGTCTCGTAGTCGGACAGATCGTCGCCCAGCCCGTGCAGCCGGCGTATGCCCGCCACGTCGGGAACGGTCTCGATGTCGAAGACCAGGACCGGGGTCACGGCTTCCGGGCCCACTGCCCCGAGGCGTTCTGCACGTACCAGCCCGACTGCGCCCTCTCGGTCCAGCGCTGGGCGAAGGTGTTGCGCACGTCGGCCTCCCACTCGGGATGGCCGTTGGCGCGGGCAATCTCCCTGTAAAGCGCGGCGCGGTCGTTGTTCTCGGCGGACACCAGGCCGGACACCTGCTGGCGCTGAGCCAGCGGCACCGCGTTAGCGTCGCGCACCTGTATGGTTCCGTCGCGCGCCACGCCGACCGCACCCG
Source organism: Rhodocyclaceae bacterium (assembly GCA_035562535.1). Taxonomy (GTDB): domain Bacteria; phylum Pseudomonadota; class Gammaproteobacteria; order Burkholderiales; family Rhodocyclaceae; genus DATMWM01. The sequence continues at coordinate 1,978 of DATMWM010000408.1, forward strand.
AGGCGTAGAAGGGCGCAAGCTGCCCGTGGCGCTGCTGCATCGCGCCCCTGAGCGCGGCGATCGCCGGCGTGTTGATCTCCAGGTTGCCCTGGCCCCAGGCGAACGCAGCGAGCCAGAGGCTCGCCAGCAACGCCGCGACAGTGCGCACCAATCCGTTCATGGTTCCGACCTCCTGCAATGCGTGTCCGCTACGGTTTCTTCTCGCCGCCCGCCGGCGGCTCCACCTTCTTCTGCCCGTCCTGCTGGAGCTGCCAGACCTCGTCGATGATCTTGTCGGCGGCTTTCTCGGCCGCTGCCGCCGGGAAGTAGATGTTGATCGTGACGCAGGCGGCCAGAGGCAGCGCCGCCAGCAGGATCGGGATTCGGCGAAGAGGTTCCGTCATTTCACGCTTCCTAGCGAATGACCGGGCCGGCGTTGCCCTGGCTGATGCGCTTCAGCCGCGCCAGCAGCTCGTCCCAGTCGACCTGTCGATTGTAGCCCATGACCGTGATCGCCGGCACCCCGCCGCCCTTGACAATGACATAGCCCTGCGGCGCCGGCTCGACACCGCCCATCTCGCACACGCCATCGCGCAGCGCGCAGCTCAGGCCGAGCTTGGCGTAACCGAAATCGCGGAACACGCGCAGCACGCTGCGCTGCACCGCCGCCGCGGCGCCCGCCCCGCCGAGCGCGCTGATGTCCTCCACGGCGCGCTGGCTGATCCGCCGCGGGTAGTCGCCCGGGCTGCTGATGACGAGCGCATCGAAGCGGTGCGGCCTCCAGCCGGCCATCTCCAGCCCTTTCACGTAGCCGTCCACGTAACCGGTCATGCGGCCGAAGGAGAAGGTTTCGGTGAGCTGCCCGAGGTCGATGTGGCGCATCTCCATGTCGGCGAAGAGCTGCGGCACCCGCCCGAGCGGGTCGGTCAGGCGCAGGTCGGTCACCGCCGCATAGCCGTCGAATACCTGGATGATCAACGCGCCACCCAGCGCAAGGGTTGAATCCGCGTAGCGCAATTCGGGCAGCGAGGCGGACATGGTGCCCGACATCTTCGGCAGTCCGAGCGCCTCGGTCAGGCGCAGCATAGACACCGGATGGAGCGACCCGCCCGCGGTCCAGGCCCACTGTCCTCCGGCATCCCGCGAAGCGACCAGCCGGTCGATCACGATCTGGCCGTCGAGGACCGGCACGCGCACCTCCGGCACCTCGACCCGCCAGCCGTCCGCCGCGTACGGCAGGTCGAAGCCGCCCAGCGCCAGCCTGCCGAAACTCGCGCCGCCGACATGCAGCACGCCCTCGGTGCGGCCGGAGGCTTTCCAGGCGAGCGGGCCGTCGACGCCCGAAATGCCGAAGCGGCCGGTTGCCTCGGACACCGAAGCGTCCGAGAAGGCCAGGTCGATCTCGCGCAGCGCGCCGCCGCCCAAGCTGCCGGAGACGCTTGCCATGCCGGCGAATCTCAGCTTCGGCGCCGCGGCCTGTTCGAGCACCGGCGCGACCAGCAGACGGCCCGCCGCTTCGAGATCGATCCGCTCCGAAGCGAAGCGCAGCTCGGCCCGCTCCGGCCGATCCAGCGGAACGCTTCCGGACACGCGCAGTTCGCCGACGTCCTTCAGCCTGGCGCGCGCCTGCCCGATCTCGACCGAACGGTCGCCGAGCAGCGCCTCGGCGCCGATCTCCAGCCCGCCCTGCGCGAAATACCAGGGCTGCCAGAACACCTCCCCCGCATTCCAGCCGGCCGTGCCGCGAAGGCGCCAGCCCGGCGGGTCCCTGTCGGCCGCGAGATCGAGCGACACGTCGAGCTTCTCGCCGGCGCGGGTGCCGGCCGGATCGCTGAAGGCCAGCTCGCGCAGCCGCATCCTGGCCTCGGCGCGGCCGCCCGAGCGATCCGAGGTCCAGTCCGCGTTCGCATTCACGCGGCCGGTGGGCTTCCAGCCTGCGGCCTGCGGCAGCCACTGTGCGAGGCGCGCGATGTCGGCGTTCTCGACGTTCAGCTCCGCCTTGAACGCGCCGCGGGCAGCCGACGTCGTCACGGTCCAGCGCTCGCCGCCTCCGGGCTCCAGCGCCAGATCCAGCGCCCGGGTGTCCGCACGGTAGCTGAAGCGCAGCGGGATTTTCGGCGCGCCCTGCCCGGCCGACAGCTCGCCGCCCGAACACTCGATGCGGCCGCTGGCCAGCCGCAACCGCGCGCAGCGCACCTGCGCCCCGCGCAGCTCGCGCTCGCCGAGCCGCAGGCGTTCGACGCGCACCAGCGCCCGGCCGGACTCCGGATTCGCCAGTTCGACGGTCACGCCGCGCGCCGAGCCGAGTGGGTGTTCGACCGACTCGACCGAGAGCGACAGCACCTGGGCCTGCGCTGCCGCGCAGGCGTACGCCGCTGCGGCGAGGGTCGACCGGGCGGCAAGCGGAAGACTGCGGAGGAGCGGCGCCCTCGCGGGCATCAGGCAGGGAACACGCCCGTCGACAGGTAGCGATCGCCGCGATCGCAGATGATGGTGACGATCACGGCGTCCGACAATTCGCCGGCCAGGCGCAGCGCCACCGCGGTGGCGCCTCCGGAGGAGATGCCGCAGAAGATGCCTTCCTCGCGGGCGAGTCGCCGGGTGGCCTCCTCCGCCTCGGCTTGGCTGACGTATTCCAGCCGGTCGACCCGGCTCTTGTCGTAGATCTTCGGCAGGTAGGCCTCGGGCCACTTGCGGATGCCGGGAATCTGCGAGCCCTCCTCCGGCTGGCAGCCGACGATGCGCACGGCCGGATTCCTCTCCTTGAGATACCGGCTCACGCCCATGATCGTGCCGGTGGTGCCCATGCTCGAGACGAAATGGGTCACCCGCCCTTCGGTGTCGCGCCAGATCTCCGGTCCTGTGCCCTCGTAGTGCGCCAGCGGGTTGTCCGGGTTGGCGAACTGGTCGAGGATGATCCCCCGGCCCTCGTCGCGCAGCTTCTCGGCGACGTCGCGGGCCATCTCCATGCCGCCGTCGCGCGGCACCAGCACCAGTTCCGCGCCGAAGGCGCGCATGCTCTGCCGCCGCTCCACGCTCTGGTTCTCCGGCATGACCAGGATCATGCGGTAGCCGCGCATCGCCGCCGCCATGGCCAGC
>DATMWM010000409.1:0-7810 GCA_035562535.1 Rhodocyclaceae bacterium
GTCAATTTCATGAAGGGGGCGATCGCCTACTCGAATTTCGTCACCACCGTTTCGCCCAGCCACGCCTGGGAGGCGCGGCATACCGACCAGGGCTTCGGGCTCGGCGACGCGCTCTACCGTTACCAGGACAAGTTCGGCGGCGTGCTGAACGGCCTGGATTACGACATGTGGAATCCACAGATCGACCCGCACATCCCGGTCCGCTACACGGCCGCCACGTTCTCGCGCAAGGCGCTCAACAGGCGGGCGCTGCGCGAACGCTTCCTGCTGCGCGGCGGCGACGGGCCGATCGTCGCCTACGTCGGCCGGCTGGACCAGCAGAAGGGCGTGCACCTGATCCGACACGCGCTGTTCCATGCGCTGGCGAATTCCGCCCAGTTCGTTCTGCTCGGCTCCAGCCCCGAGCGGGTAATCGATGCCGAGTTCAGACAGCTCAAGCGCGAGCTGAACGACAACCCGGACTGCCATCTGGAAATCGGCTACGACGAGGAGCTTGCCCACCTGATTTACGCCGGAGCGGACATTCTGGTCGTGCCGAGCATTTTCGAGCCCTGCGGGCTGACCCAGATGATCGCGCTGCGCTACGGCACCGTTCCGGTGGTGCGCGCCGTGGGCGGGCTGAAGGACACCGTGTTCGACTGGGATCACTCTGAGCTGCCGCCGCAGCGGCGCAACGGCTTCCTGTTCGAGCACGCGGACGGCGAGGGCATCGACTCCGCGCTGCGCCGCGCGCTCGGCCTGTGGCGGCAGCCGAGGTTGTTCCGCGGGCTGGCGTTGAACGGCATGGCCTGCGACTATTCGTGGAACCACCCGGGCCAGCACTACCTGAACATCTACGAGCACATCCGGCACAAGTAGTACGTGACTGCCGGCTGCGGGCGGATCGATCCGGAGGGACGGCGATGGCGGAGCTGAAGGAGTACGTGGATGGCCTGCCGAATATCTGCGGGTCCGACGCCCTGGTGGAGCGAGCGATCGCCGCCGGGCGGGACCAGCCAGTTTTCCTGGGCGAGAGCCCGATCGCCTTCGACCGCATCCGCAGTGCGGCGGCGGTGGCGCTGCACATGCACCAGCCGCTGGTTCCGGCCGGCGGCCAGGACCTGCACACCGCGGCGCTGATCAGCAACCTGCAGTACATGATGGAGCACCCGGGCGAGGGCGACAACCACAACGCCCCGGTATTCTGCTGGTGCTACCGGCGCATGGGCGAGTTCGTCGCCCAGTTGCTCGCCGAGGGCCGCGAGCCGCGCATCATGCTCGAGTATTCGGGCACGCTGCTGCACGGCCTGCGCCAGATGGGTCTGCACGACGTCATCGACAGCCTGAAGACGGTCACCTGCCGGCCGGAATACCGGCGCGCGGTGGAGTGGCTGGGCGCCCCCTGGGGCCATGCGGTCGCGCCCTCTACGCCGGTGCAGGACTTCCGCCTGCACGTGCGCGCCTGGCAGCGCCACTTCGCCTCGATCTTCGGACTGGACGCGCTCGGCCGGGTGCGCGGCTTCTCGCCTTCCGAGATGGCGCTGCCGAACCATCCGGACGTGGCCTACGAGTTCGTCAAGACGCTGCAGGAGTGCGGCTACCAGTGGGTCCTGGTGCAGGAGCACACGCTGGAGGATCCGGCCACCGGCCACGGCCCCGAGCGCAGGCACCTGCCGCACCGCCTGGTCTGCGCCAGTTCGAGCGGCGACACGGCGAGCATCGTGGCGATCGTCAAGACCCAGGGCTCGGACACCAAGCTGGTCGGGCAGATGCAGCCCTACTACGAAGCGAAGAGCCTCTCGCGCTGGGAGCTGGCCGGGCGCAGCGTGCCGCCGCTGGTCACACAGATCGCCGACGGCGAGAACGGCGGCGTGATGATGAACGAGTTCCCGTCCAAGTACTTCGAGGTCGTGCGCGAGGCCACCGGCAGCCCTACGCCATTGATGAATGCCACCGAATACCTGGAGCACCTGTTCGCCGGTGGCGTGCGGGAGGAGGACCTCCCGGCGGTGCAGCCGGTGATGCAGAAGCGCATCTGGGAGCGAATGCGGCCGGGCGAGGGACCCGAGAAGCTCGGCCGGGTGATCGAGGAACTGCGCCGGGAGGATCGCGGCTTTCACGTCGAGGGCGGCAGCTGGACGAGCAACCTGTCGTGGGTGCGCGGCTACGAGAACCTGCTCGCTCCGATGGACGAGGTGAGCGCCCTGTTCCACGAGAACGTGACCGCCCGCGGCTTTCCGCCCAGGGAGCACCGCTACCGGAACGCCCTGCTGCATCTGCTTGCCTCCCAGACGAGCTGCTACCGCTACTGGGGCCAGGGACGCTGGACCGACTACGGGCGCGAGATCTGCCGGCGGGCGAAGGACATCCTGACCTACGATTTCTGAACGCCGAGCCTAATCGGAACGGCGGTGCGGGGTTATGCTGCCGGTCGCGGTCCTGCGCCGAACCGCTCACCGGAGATCGATCATGACGCTTTGCCCAATCGCCATCGTGGCCAGTTGCAGGAAATGCCCGGTGGTCGGCATCTGCCCGCTGAAAGGCATCATCGGCGACTACAAGGCCGAGCCCGAGCCGCCGCCACCGCCGGCTCCACCGGCCGCGAAGAAGCCTGTCCGCAGGGCCAAGCGCTCGAAGTAGCATCCCCGCGGCCTGTGAAGGCCGCCGCGCAGCCCGGAAATGCTCCCCTGGCATCTAAAGATGCCGGGCCGGGACCCGTATATCTGCAAGTTCGTCCATCCCGGACGGGCCGGCATTCGGGCACAAGCCCTGCCTGCCCGGGCGAATGGCGGACGACATCCCGACAAGGATCGAATTCCCGGCGTTCCCGGCAGCGTGAACGAACTATCCGAGCATCCGACGTTCCTGGCCGGCCCGGCAGTGCCGGGCGCGGCCACGGCGTTCCATTCGAAACCGGACCTCTCGACCCGTGTCGAGGCCGAACTGGTCCGGCTCATCTACGGCAACGCAACGGTGATGCTGGTCGGCCCGGTGGCCGGGGCCACGCTCGCCAGCGTCATCGCCTGGTCGGTCGTCCCGCCGGATTACGGCCTCGCGTGGCTCGCCGCCCTGGCCACGGTCACCCTGATCCGCAGCCTGATTGCGCGGGCGTTCCGGCGCGTCGCGGACGGATATTTCGATGCGAGGGTCTGGCGGCAGCGCGTCGTCTGGGGCTCGGCGGTGTCCGGGATCCTCTGGGGCGTCGGCGGCATGATGCTTGTGGCCTACGGCGACGCCACCCACGAGGCCCTGTCGGCGTTCGTCCTGGGCGGGCTCGCGGCCGGGGCGGTCGCCACGAACTCGCACCTGTTTCGGGCCTATACCGCGTTCGCGGTCCCGATGCTGGCCATGCTCGCCGCCGGATTCGCCCTCTTCGAAGGCATGTCCATGCTGCCGATGAGCGGGCTCACGCTCGTGTTCCTCGCCGCCATGGTGCGCACGGCCAGGCAGGTCGGGGAGACCTACGAGCGCGACGTGCGGCTGCGCTTCACGAACGAGCACCTGGTCGCGTCCCTGACCGCCAGCGCGGACTCGCTCACCCGCTCAAACCGGGAGCTCGAACGCGAGGTGGGCGAACGCCGGCGGGCCGAGGAGGCGCTGCGGCGCAGCGAGGGCAGCCTCAAGGAGGCGCAGCGCATAGGCCGGATCGCCAGCTGGGTGATCGAGCTTCCGAGCAACCACCTGTACGGCTCGGAACAGCTGGGAAGGCTTTTCGAGAACGAAACCGTGCTCGACACGAGCTTCGAATGGGTCCTCAGCCGGGTCCATCCGGATGACCGGGAAGCGCTGCAACAGGCATTCGAGCAGGTCATCGCCAGGCAGGGAGCAGTCGAGATCGTCCATCGCGTGATCATGCCGGACGGGCGGGCGAAGTACCTGCACGCGCGCGGCGAGGCGGTGCGCGACGCCGACGGCCGACCGCTGCGGGTGATCGGCACTTCCCAGGACGTCACCGAGCGGCGCCTGGCCGAGGAGCAGCTACGGCTGTCGGCCCAGGTCTTCGAGGGCGGGGTCGAGGGCGTGATGATCACCGATGCGCAGGGGAAGATCCTGTCGGTCAATCGGGCCTTCTCCGACATCACCGGCTTTTCCAGGGAAGAGGCGCTGGGCAGGGATCCGCGCATCCTGCAGTCGGGGACGCACGATGCGGACTTCTACCGGCGCATGTGGGCGGCGTTGCAGGCGGTCGGCCACTGGCGGGGCGAACTGTGGGACAGGCGCAAGTCCGGCGAAGTCTACCCCGCCTGGTTCGCCATCAATTCGGTGAAGGATCCCGAGGGCCGGCTGACCCATTACGTCGCGGTGTTCTCGGACATCAGCGAGCGCAAGGCCGCCGAGGACCGGATCGAGTTCTTGGCCCACCACGATCCGCTCACGGGGCTGCCGAACCGCATCCTGCTGCGCGACCGCTTCGAGACGGCCCTGGCCCAGGCCGCGCGCAACCGCGCCAAGGTCGCGCTGATCTTCCTGGACATCGACCACTTCAAGGCAGTCAACGACTCGCTCGGCCACCCGGCCGGCGATACGCTGCTGCGCCAGGTCGCCGCGCGCCTGAAGGGCTGCGTGCGCGCCAGCGACACGGTGTGCCGGCAGGGCGGCGACGAGTTCCTGCTTCTGGTCGTGCCGGTGCCCGACCCGCGGGCGGCCTCGGTGGTGGCGGAGAAGGTCCTGCAGGTACTGCGCGAACCGGTCGAACTCGAGGGCCATTCGCTGGCGGTCGGCGCGAGCATCGGCATCAGCGTGTTTCCTGACGACGGCGACAACTTCGACACGCTGCTGCAGAAGGCCGACATGGCCATGTACGAGGCGAAGGCGGCCGGGCGCAACGGCTACCGCTTCTTCTCCAGCGAGATGAACGCCAACGCGCTGGAGCGCCTGAACATGCAGAACCGCCTGCGGCGGGCCCTGGAACGCGACGAGTTCCAGCTCCACTATCAGCCGCAGGTGGACCTCGATTCCGGCCGGATCATCGGCATGGAAGCGCTGCTGCGCTGGACCAGCCCGGACCTGGGCCCGGTGTCGCCAGGCAAGTTCATCCCGATTGCCGAGGAGAGCGGGCTGATCGTGCAGATCGGCGCCTGGGTGCTGCGCACCGCGTGCCGGCAGAACCGGTCCTGGCAGGCACGCGGGCTGCCCGAGGTGCCGGTGGCGGTGAACCTGTCCGCGCTGCAGTTCGCGCGCGGCGACCTGCTGGACACGGTGGAGCGGGCGCTGGATGACTCGCGTCTGCCGGCGCGCTTCCTGGAACTGGAATTGACCGAGTCGATCCTGCTCCACGATGCGGACAACATCATGGCCAGCCTGCGCCGGCTGAAAAACCTCGGGATCAAGCTGTCGATCGACGATTTCGGCACCGGCTACTCGAGCCTGTCCTACCTGAAGCGCCTGGCAGTGGACAAACTCAAGATCGACCAATCCTTCGTCCGCGACATCGCCAGCGATCCGGACGACGCCGCGATCGTGCGCGCGATCATCCAGATGGGACACAGCCTGAAGCTGCGGACGATCGCCGAGGGCGTCGAAGCGGTCGACCAACTCGCCTTCCTGCGCGCCGAGGGCTGCGAGGAAGGGCAGGGCTACCTGTTCGGCCGCCCGATCCCTGCCGCCGAGATGGAAAACCTGCTCAGATCCGGGGTCGCCGCCGAAGGCTTCCCGGTCAGTCCGGAACTGCGGCGCCAGTCAATCGCCGCCTGCTGAAGCCGCCACCGTCCGCAACGCCGGCGCAGGCGATACCGCCGCACCCCAGGGCGCGTCGGTCCCGACCGACCGCGCCGAAGCCCGCCGGATCAGGTCCAGCCAGAGCTTCTCCGTGTCGCTCCTGAACACCAGATCGGCATCCGCGGGAATCGGATGCCAGTCGCCCCGCGCGATCTCGTTTTCGAGCTGATCCGGCGCCCACCCGGCATAGCCCGCGAAGATGCGCAGGTCGGATTTCGGTCCCTTGGCGCGAATCAGGCCGTTGAGCAGTTCCGCGTCGAAGCTCAGGTACAGGCCGGGCAACACCTGCAGGCTGTTCGCCGGCGGCGTCGGAGCGCGGAACAGGAACACGATCATGCGGCTGGCCACCGGGCCGCCGAAAAAGATCCGGTCCGCCCCGGCCGGCAGCGCATCCGCGTCCGGGAACACCTTGGCGACCGCCGTTTCGGTCGGCCGGTTGAGGATCACGCCGATCGGTCCGCCCGCGCCGTGCCGCGTGACCAGGACCACGCTGCGGTCGAAGTTCGGGTCGCCCAGCTTTCCCGAGGCGACGAGGACGATGCTTTTCAGCGCCGGGTCCGCCGCTGCCGGCATGGCCCAACAGATGAACAACAGGATGAGCGCCCTGATCACGTCGGTCTGCCGGAGATTGCGGTGCTCGCAGTATAGATCCCGGCGTCGCTCACCGGATCGGCCGGCGAAATGCGGTTTGGGAGCGCGAGCGTGGAAGGTGGCCGGGGCGAGCAAGGAGCGAGGAAGCTGCCTTTGCCGTGTGACGGTCACGACCGCTCGCCCGGCCAAGCCCAATATCGGCAGGCACTTACCGGACTGTAGAGAACGGCGCATCGCTTAAAATGCAGGCTCGATTCCGGAGGCAGGCGATGGGCGACCCGTTGCGCGACGAGCGCATGATGCGCGAGGCACTGGTGCTGGCCAGGCAGGCGGCCACGCTGGACGAGGTGCCGGTGGGTGCGGTGGTGGTGCGGGAGGGCGAGATCGTGGGGCGCGGCTACAACTCGCCGGTCTCCCGCAACGACCCGGCGGCCCATGCGGAAATCATGGCGCTGCGCGACGCCGGCGCGCGCCTGGGCAACTACCGGCTGGTCGATTGCGAGCTCTACGTCACGCTGGAGCCGTGCGCGATGTGCGCCGGCGCGATCATGCACGCGCGCATCGCCCGCGTGGTCTATGGCGCCCAGGACCCGAAGACCGGCGCCTGCGGCAGCGTGGTCGACCTGTTCGCAGAACCGCGCCTGAACTTCCACAGCGAGGTCGAAGGCGGCGTGCTGAGCGGGGAGTGCGGCGCGCTGCTGTCCGCGTTCTTCGCCGCGCGCCGCGGCCGCACGCTCGCCGCATGAGCGCGGTCTCGATCCGCATCGACGTGCCCGCCCAGACGCTGGACCTGATCGGGCCGGACGGCGCCGTGATCCGCCGCTACCGGGTGTCGACCGGCCGCAGCGGCACCGGCGAGCGCCGCGGCAGCCATCGCACGCCGCGCGGCTGGCATGTGGTGCGCGCGCGCATCGGCGCCGGCCAACCGCTGAATACGATCTACGTGGGCCGCAGGCCGACCGGCGAAACCTGGTCGCCGGAACTGGCCGGGCGGTACCCCGGAAAGGACTGGATCCTCACCCGTATCCTCTGGCTGTCCGGCCGCGAGCCCGGCTTCAACCGGCTCGGCGAGGTCGATACCATGCGGCGCTACATCTACATCCACGGCGCGCCGGACACCGCGGAAATGGGCAGGCCGGCCTCGATGGGGTGCATCCGCATGCGCAATGCCGACATCGTGGAATTGTTCGATCTGGTTCCCGCCGGCACTGCGGTTGACATCCGGGGATGAGCATCCGGCAGACGGCGGACGTCCGCGTGGCCGTTCTCGACTGGGACGAGGCCAGGGAAGCCGCCCGACCGATCCGCGAGCAGGTCTTCGTCGCGGAGCAGGGCGTGCCGGCGGATCTCGAAAGGGACGAGTTCGACCCGGTCTCCCGGCACTGCCTGGCCTGGTCGCCCGACGGGACCGCCGTGGCCACCGGCCGGTTGCTGCCGGACGGTCACATCGGCCGGATGGCGGTGCTTGCCGGCTGGCGCGGCAGAGGCGTCGGATCCGCGGTTCTCGAAGCGCTCCTGGAGG
>DATMWM010000410.1:0-3600 GCA_035562535.1 Rhodocyclaceae bacterium
CACGTGGTGGCCGCCCTGCGCGCCGCTACCGACCAGTTCATCGAGGAGGGCGGCCAGCCTGCGCGGCTGGCGCGCTACCGTCGCAACTGCGATGAACTGGTGGACGGCATGCGCGGGCTCGGGATCGCGCCCTTCCTCGACCCGGAGGTGCAGGCGCCGATCATCGTGACCTTCCATGCGCCGCGCGATCCGGCCTACGCGTTTCCGGACCTCTACCGCCAGGTGCGCGAGCGCGGGTTCATCCTCTACCCGGGCAAGCTGACCCGGGTCGAGACCTTCCGCGTGGGCTGCATCGGCGCCATCGACCATGTGGTGATCCGCTCGGCGGTGGCCGCCATCGGCGAGGTGCTGGACGAGATGGCGGTGCGCGACCGCTCGCCCCGGTCGGCCTGATGGCCGGCGCGGCCTGGGCGGGGCGCGTGCGGGAATAGCGGCGTGGCGCAGGTAAACGCTCCGGAGGTCATCCTCGGCGCCGGCATCCTCGGCTGCGCGCTGGCGCGGGAACTGATGCGCCGCGGGCGCCGGTCGGGCGACCTGATGGTGATCGACCCGAATCCGGTGGCGTCCCAGGCCACTGCCCGCGCCGCGGCGCTGCTTTCGCTGGCCCGGCCGTGGCAGAAGGCGCACTGGATCTCGCTGGTGCGCCGCACCCTGGCCGCGATCGACGCGCTGCGCGACGAGGGTTTCTTCGTCCCGCTGGAACGCTGTGGCGCGGTCCATCTGGCGGCGAGCGACGCGGCCCGCGCGGTTCTCGCGGACCATCAGGCCACCGCCCTTCTGAACGACGTTTCCTGCAACGTCGCGGCGCCGTGCGACTTCGCCGCGGAACTGTCCTGGCTGGACTGCGCCGCCTTCGACCAGGCGCTGTGGTTTTCGCAGGAGGCCTACACCGATCCGTATCTGCTGGGCAGCGCCTGCGAGAACAGCGCGCGGCAGCGCGGCGCGCGCTTCGTCCTCGGCGAGGCGGCGCGCCTGGAAGGGCAGGGCGACAGGGTGCGCGTGCATGCGCTCGGGACGGCGTGGATCCCGGAGCGCGTCTGGGTCGCCGCCGGGGCATGGACGAATGCGCTGCTCGCGCCGCTGAACTGCTGCGCGCCCTTCGCGCCGGTGCGCTCCCAGTATTGGATCACCGAGATCACGCCGCTCGCCCCGGCCGGCATGCCTATCGTCCTGGCGCCCGACCTGCGGCTGTATGCCCGCCGGGAACTCGGGGCCGTGCTCTTCGGCGTGCGCGAGCGCGAGGGCGCGGTGGCGGACCCGCGGACCCTGCCCGGCGACCTGGCCGGTTATGCGTTCGGCGACGGGGAAGAGGCGACCGGGACGCTGGAGTCGGCGTTCGAGCCGCTGACCCGGTACGCGCCGGGGCTCGTCCGGCTCGGCCTCAAGCACCACGTGAGCGGGCCGTCGGGCTACTCCCCGGACGGCGAGTTCGCGCTCGGGCCGCTGGCGCCGTGGAAAAACCTCATGGTCCTCGGCGGCTGCAATGGCGCCGGCATAGCGGCCTGTGCGGGACTGGCCGAGGTGGCCGCCGACCTGGCGGAGGGCTGTGCCGACGCGGAACTCGCCCGCAGGTTCGATCCGAATCGCTTCGGCGCCGTCGATCCCTTTTCCGCCGACTGGCAGGCGCGCTGCCTCGCCGCGCGCGCGGCCAAGACGGGCGGCTGACCGGCGCGCGGCGGGATCGCTCAGCGCTCGCCGGAACCGGCCTCGCCGCCCTGCCAGCCCAACCGCCCGGGCGCGAACAGCCCGGCAAGGGAGATCTCGTGCGACGCGCAGCCCGCCATGCGGGCGCCGCGTTCCCGCGTCAGGGCGAGCCGGTATTCGAGCACGCGCATCCACAGCTCCTGCAGCGAGAGGTAGCAGTCGCCGTCGAGAAACAGGCTGGGCGAGGCCTCGTCGGTGCGGGTCGCGCGGATGCCGCGGGCGGCGATGGCCATCATGGCATCGAACGCCTCGCCGTGCCCGCGGTCCGAGTCGCATCCCTCCACCGCCAGGTCGGCGGCGGCGCAGAGCCGCTCCAGCCATTCGTCTGACAGATTGGCCGGCAGGATCGCGCCCGGCTCGCCGCTGAGCAGTTCGTCGTAGAGTTCATCCAGGGCCCAGTTCATCGCATGCCGCTTTTCCATGTTCGTCTCCTCGTGGGGGTGCCCGCGCCCGGCCGTGGTCGGCCGGCGCGCGGGCGGGTGAGGCACGGCCGCGGGTCGCGGGGGTGCCGCGACCGGCCCGTGCTTCCTACGGACGAAGCTTAGCCGCCCAGGGTGACGGAGGCATTAAAGGAGGAAGGTGCCCCGAAGACGGGCGCCCCGGGCGCGCCCCGAGCGGGCGGTCCGGGGAAGCGCGAAAGGTTCCGGCGGCAGGAGCGGCCCGCCGCCGGCGAGTTCAGTGTTCGCGGCTGGCTTCGGGGACGAAGCCGAAGCGGTGGAGACGCCAGTCCTTCAGCGCGTTCAGCGCGAGTTCGAAGTCGTGGTAGCCGAGATCGTAGAGCTTGTTCAGGCAGACCGGCTGGCCGCGCTCCAGCGAGTCGAGCAGTTCGCGGAAGACTGCGGTGTTCTCGTTCGGGGGATCGGAATGTGCGAGTTCGCGTGCACGAATCAGTGCGTTCATGGGGCCTCGATGGATCGATCAATCCTGCATTGTCTGGGGCTCTTGCTGGGCAACGGCGCCGGCCCGCACGGGATGACCGTTTGGGACGACGGCGTTCTGACCTCGGACAGGAGCGATTCGTTCTGGTTCGACGCGCCGGCGGGCGCGGGGGCGTCCGGGTCGGCGGCGCAAACTCTAGTCCCTGCCATGCCGCGATGCAATACCCGCCCCCGGATTCGGCGCGTCCTGTCACAAAAAATTCATTTTTCCCGGCCCCGCGGGGATGTCCGCAGCGGCAGGTATCCACAATTTCTGTGGATAAGCCTGTGGGAGGAGGGCGCGAGACCGCGCAGTGGCGCGGTTTCCGGTGGGTTGCGGAATTATTGCGCAGACGTGACCGGCGGTTCAGGCGCTCAGCGCCAGACGGCGCGCCGGGGGCCGGGGTTCGACCAGGCGGCTGGCCGACTCGCGCAGTGTTTCGATGCCGTGGAGCAATACCGCGGCCGGCTGCGGCCGGGAAAGCAGGTAGCCCTGGATCTCGTCGCAGCCGCGCTGGCGCAGGAAGTCGAGCTGCTCGGGCTGCTCCACGCCTTCGGCGATCACCCGCAGCCCGAGGCTGTGCGCCAGGGTGATGATGGTCTCGGTGATCACCGCGTCGTCGTGGTCGACCGCGATGTCGCGCACGAAGCTGCGGTCCACCTTCAGCCGGTCGATCGGAAAGCGCTTCAGATAGGTGAGCGAGGAGTAGCCGGTACCGAAGTCGTCGATCGCCAGCCGCACGCCGAGCGCCTTGAGTTCGAGCATGGTGCCCAGGCTGGTCTGCGCCTCCAGCAGCGTGCTCTCGGTCAGCTCCAGCTCCAGCGCCTCGGCCGGCAGGCCGGACGCCTGCAGGGCCGTGCGCACCGCCGCCGCCAGGTTCGAGCGCTGCAACTGGCGCGCGGAGACGTTGACCGACACCGAGACTGGCCAGCGGTGTTCGAAGTGCAGCCGCGCGCACCACTGGCAGGCCTGCGTCAG
>DATMWM010000411.1:0-5210 GCA_035562535.1 Rhodocyclaceae bacterium
AGCGGGGCGACGGCGCGATCCGCGACTCGCTGGTGAAGTTCGTCGAGAGCGAGAGCGAGTTCTCGAACTGCACGCTGCGCACGCGTGTCGAGGGCCGGGTGGCGGTGGCGCACGACGCCGGTCCGGATTGCGCCTGCGAGGTCGAGGCCGAGATCCATTCGGGCGTGATCACCCTGAACGGGAAGGTGATCAGCCTGTCGCACAAGCGCTTGCTTGGTGTGCTTGCCTGGTGGACGCCGGGCTGCCGCGACGTGATCAACGGGATCGCGGTCGTGCCCGACGAGGAGGATTCCGACGACGAGATCGTGGACGCGGTGCATCTCGCGCTGGAAATGGATCCGATGCTGAAGGCGGAAACGATCGCGGTGCATTGCCGCGATGCCGTCGTTACCCTGGACGGCGCGGTGCGCACCGAGCAGGGGCGCCATCAGGCCGAGCTGGACGCCTGGTGCGTGTTCGGCGTCGAGGGCGTGGTCAATCGCCTCAGCGTTCAGTGAGCGGCGCAGTCCCGCAGCGCCGCCATCGCCTCGTCGAACACCGGTAGCGCCCGGGCGACGATGTCGCGCAATTCCTTTCGGGACTCGGCGTCACGCGCCCTGCGCACCTCGGCGGCGGCCGCATCGAAGCGGGATTGCGCCAGCGCGCAGCCGCAGCGCGCCGCCCCAATCGCCAGCTGATCCAGCCCGCGCCGGGCGCGGTCGGCGACGTCCTGCGCAGTGGCCAGATCGGCTTCCGAGCCGGCGCGCCGGAGGTTCTCCTTGACGAACTGGCTCTGGGCCGGGCGCGCGTCGCAGCCCTGGGCGTGTGCCACGGCCGGCGCGGCGAGCGCCGTGGCCAGGCACAATCCGGCGGCCATGCGTGCGAGCCGATCGCGAATGCGCCGCATGCGGGGGCAGGCGCGGCAGTCGGGTTGCGTTTTCGTGCCCATGGGATCGTCGTTCGGGTTCGTCTCACCAGCAGTTCAAACGCGCCGGCATGCCTGGCCGCTGACCTGAGGATCGATGCAGCCTTAGCCCGGAACGCGCCCGCTGCGCCGCAGCCACCAGCGCATGCAGCGGTGCCCGAGGTCGACCGGCCCGCAGTACATCAGCGGACAGCCGCCGACGATGCAGCGGATGCCGGCTGCCGCGGCCGCCTGCACCGCCTCCTCGGAGACGCTGCCCTCGCCGAAGGAGCGGTGCAGCCACACCCGCCCCACGCCGTGCTCGGCGCACTGGCGCACCAGGCCGGCGGCAGCCCGCGGATGCGTGGCGATCACCAGGCCGTCGAGGGTGCCGGGGATCGCGCCGAGATCCGGGTAGCAGCGCACGCCCTCGGCCTCGGCGGCGTTCGGATTCACCGGAAAGACCTCGTAGCCGGCCGCGCGCAGCTTGCGAAAGACCGCATTGGCGGCCTGGCCTGGCTGCCGCGACACCCCGGCCACCGCCAGGCGCCGGCCGCGCAGGAATTCCGCCACATCTTCGGGTAGGCTCGCCATTCATACCGCCTCATCGTCGTTGCGGCCCGTCCGGGCCGTCAGCTCGGACGGATTCTGGCAGATTCCCGGCCCGGGCCGGACCTTCCCTGGCCGGACCCGATTTGACCGCCCGGGGCGCCGGGCGCAGAATCCGCGTCGCGCCGATTTGACTCACAGCTTGCGGGCGCTCTCCAAGTTCAGCTAAAGCGGACCCCAACGGGAAGCCCGTTTCAGCCCATCCCAACAGAGTAGAGCTGGAACGGGCTTTTCTCGTCTGCGCCATCCCCGCCGGTGCCGATCAACGCCAGCAGCGCGAAGGAGGCCAGCCAGTGCCTGCCGGCGTAGTCGCCGCCGGGCACGCAAGGCAGGGCCGCGGCGAGGTGGCGCCGCGCCGCCTCGATGGCCACGGCCCGGCGCGGGTCGGCCGCGGGCAGCGCCGCCGCCAGCCGGCGCCAGCACCAGGCCCGCGAAAGGTTCAGTCCGTCGAGGTGCGCGAGCCGCGGATCCCCGGAATGTTCCACCCGCACCGGCGCCAGCCAGTTGCCGAGCGCCTGCGCCGACCAGTCGGGCAGGAATCGGTCCAGCCATTCGGCCCAGGCCCGGTGCCCGAGCACCCGACGCATCAGTACGGCTTCGAGGAGTCCCGGCGGGAGGAAGTCCTCGCCGCCCGGCTCGTAGGCGACCGGACAGCCGCGATCCCCGCCGAACCATGCCAGGGCGCGGCCGCGTATCAGTTCGCCGAGCCCGGTTTCGTCCGTCGCCTCGGCCCAGTCCAGCGCCAGATCCAGGGCGAACGTGGTGTTGCCATGCACGCCGCTGCGCACCGGCCAGGCCAGCCGAGGCAGGTATTCGCGCAAGCGTTGCGCGACGACGTCCGCGAGCGGCGCCAGGCCTTGCTGCCAGCGCCCGGCCGGCCCGTTCGGAGCCTCATGCGCCCATGCCGCGGTCTCGGCCGAGAGCTTGAGCAGCCAGGCCCAGCCATAGGGCCGCTCGAAGCAGGCTGCGGAGGGCCGCCGCAGGTAGTCGGCCTCGGCAGCGACCAGGCGGGCGTCGAGATTGCGATCCAGCAGCGCGCTCGCCTCCGGCGCCGCCGCCAGGCCGGGGAACCGCCGCAGCAGCGCCACCAGCAGCCAGTGCATGTGCACCGCCGAATGCCAGTCGTAGCTGCCGTAGAACGCCGGGTGGAGCGCGCGCGGCGTTTCCGCATCCTTCGCGGATTCGAGGACGTGGTCCGGCTTGTTCGGATACTCGCGCCGAAGGTTTTCCAGCGCGGTACGGGCGAACTCCTCGGCGAGAACCTGATCCGGCAAGGCTTCCATCCGGACATCTTACCGGCGCTGGTACGATAGGCGACCGATTCTCCGATCCGTAACCGAACGGGCGACGAACATGAAATGGCTGGACAAGATTCCGCTGGCGATCCTGCTTCCCGCGGCCGTGCTGATGGCGCTGGCCCCGTTCTCCCCCGAGCCGCACCTGTGGGAGAAGCTGAAGATGCTCCAGGCCGGCACGCTGACCCGGCCGCTCGACATCTTCGACCTGTTCTGGCACGCGATCTGGCCGGTGCTGCTGCTGCTCAAACTCGCCCGCATGCGCCGTCAGCGCGAAACCGGATGAGGCGGCAGCACGGGGCCGAGTGCCCCTGCGGCAGCGGCCGGCCCTACGCGCGCTGCTGCCAGCCCTTGCACCTGGGCGCGCCGGCGCCGGACGCGCAGGCGCTGATGCGCTCGCGCTACTCGGCCTATGTCCTCGGCCTGGAGCCCTACCTGCTGGCGACCTGGCATCCCTCGACCCGGCCCGAGCGGCTGGACCTGGCCGCGGCCGCGGCGCCGAACTGGCTGGGCCTGGAGGTCCGGCGGCACGAGTCCGGCGGGGACGAGGCGATCGTCGAGTTCGCCGCCCGCTACCGCCTGGGCGGCCGCGGGCACCGGCTGCACGAGGTGAGCCGCTTTCTGTGCGAGTCCGGGCGCTGGTTGTACGTCGGCGGCGAGTTTCCGGACGGGCGCGGCTGACCGGCGCGGTCCCCGGCCATGCTGCCCGTCCTCTACCGCGACGACTGGCTGGTTGCCATCCACAAGCCGGCCGGGCTGCTGGTCCATCGCAGCGCGCTGGACGCCGGCGAGACGCACTTCGCGTTGCAGATGTTGCGCAACCAGATCGGGCGCAGGGTCTGGCCGGCGCACCGGCTGGACAGGGGTACGTCCGGGGTGCTGCTGTTCGCGCTGGACGAGGCCGCGTCCAGGGCGCTGTGCGCGCAGTTCGAGTCGCGGCAAATCGGCAAGCGGTACGCGGCGGTGGTGCGCGGACATCCGCCCGAGTCCGGCGAGATCGACCACCCGCTGTCCGTTCTTCCCGAAGACCGGCCGTTCGCCGATTTTGCCGAGCCGCGCCAGGCGAGGACACTCTATCGGCGGCTTGCCACGACGGAACTGCCGTACCGGGTCGACCGCTACCCGACCAGCCGTTACGCCCTGCTCGAACTCGAGCCGGTCACCGGCCGGCGCCACCAGTTGCGCCGCCACTTGAAGCATGTCTCGCATCCGATCATCGGCGATGCCACCTACGGCAAGGGCGGCCACAACCGGCTGTTCCACGCGCTGCTCGGCTGCCGGCGGCTGCTGCTCGCCTGCACCGAGCTGCGTCTGCGGCATCCGGTCACCGGCGCGCCCGTGGTCATCTCGGCACCGCTCGCGGAGGACTTCGCCAAGGTGGTCCGGCGCCTCGACTGGGCCGGATCGGTGCCTGCCGGCTGGCTGTCCCAGGATCAGCCCCTCGGATCCGGCACGAAGCGCCCGCCGGGAAACGGCTGCGGGTCGGCGTAGCGCGGCGGGCGCGGCACCACGCCGCGGGCGACCAGGTTCGTCCAGCTGTCGTAGCGCAGGCTCACCACCTCGGCCGGCGAGCGGCTGGCCCGTTCGAAGGCGGTGTACCGCGTCGGAGCCTGCTCCCGCTCGCCGTGCCCGGTGCCGAGCCGGCTCGCCTCCTGCCTGCGGCGGGATTCGGCGGCCGGGGCCGACGGTGCGGCGCCGGCGGGGGCGGCATCGCGCGCCGCCGATTCGGCCTCCTTGGCCAGCGGCGGCTGCGGCACGGGGCGCGGCTGCTCCTTCTCCCGGTAGACCGCCACGCCGATCACGCCGACGTGGTCCGGCCGGTCGGTGCGTGCGCCGTAGGAGTCCGGCAGCGCGGTGAAGTAGAAGGCTGCCACCTCCTGCAGCGACTTGCGCCAGCCGGTGATCTCGGCGCTCTCGTAGGGGTCGAGCACGTAGCCGCCCTGGGAGGGGTCGGCGGTCTCGCCGGTGACCGCGTTTACCCCGTCGACCGAGAGCACCGCCAGCACCCGGGCGCCGGTGCGGTTGGTCAGGCGCACGGCGTAGCGCCCGCCCGGATTTCCGGCGATCCAGTTCTGGCCGCGGTGGGCATAGGTTTGCAGCGGCTGGCCGTCGGAGCGGCCGACCACCGACAGATCGACCAGCGATCCGGCGCAGGCGGTGAGCGACAGGGACGCGGCGGTCGCGGCCGCGAGGGTCTGCAGGGTCTTGCGCATGGCGTTTCCTTTCGGAAGGTGGGGATGTCATGCGCGTAAACGCCGGGTGCGCCGCGGTGGGGTTAATCGCCTCGAGGCGGGTGCACTGCGGGATTCGTAGGGTGGAATAGCGCCGCAGGCGCGTATTCCACCGTTTCGGCGCCAGCGGACGCCGAGAACCGATCCTTCGACGGTGGAATACGGGCTTCGCCCTATTCCACCCTACGAAGC
>DATMWM010000412.1:0-5703 GCA_035562535.1 Rhodocyclaceae bacterium
GGAGGCAGGTCACCGACGCGGTGCATGCCGCCGGCGGCAGGATCGCCATCCAGCTCTGGCACGTCGGCCGGATCTCGCATCCCGACCTGCAGCCGGGCGGCGCCCTGCCGGTCGCACCCTCGGCGATCCGCCCGGCCGGACAGGTCTTCACCGACAGGGGCATGAAGGACTTCGTCACCCCGCGCGCGCTCGAAACCCCGGAGATCCCCGGACTGGTCGAAACCTATGCCCGCGCGGCGCGCAACGCCATGCAGGCCGGCTTCGACGGCATCGAGATCCACGCCGGCAATGGCTACCTGCTCGACCAGTTCCTGCGCTCGTCCTCGAACCGCCGCACCGACGCCTACGGCGGCAGCAAGGAGAACCGCGCCCGCTTGCTGATCGAGGTGCTGGAAGCCGTGGCCGGCGCGATCGGCGGCGACCGGGTCGGCGTGCGCCTGTCGCCGGTGACCCCGTTCAACGACGTGTCCGACGAGAATCCGCAGGAGACCTTCGATTACGTGGTCGGGCGGCTGAATCCGCTCGGGCTGGCCTTCCTGGACGTGCTGCAGGGCGCCGGCGGCGAGCCGCGCGAGAACTGGATCCCGTTCGACTATGGCCGGCTGCGCGCGATCTACACGGGCAACCTGATCCTGAACAACGGCTACGACTTCGCCGGCGGCCAGGAGGCGCTGCGCTCCGGAGCGGCCGACGCGATCGCCTACGGGCGCCTGCTGCTCGCCAACCCGGACCTGGTGGAGCGTTTCCGCCGGGGCGCACCGCTGAACGCGCCCGACTACGACCGGCTCTACACCGGGGAAGAGAAGGGCTACACCGACTATCCCTTCCTCGATCGGGCCTGATCCACGACCGGCTGATCTGCGCCGCTCGGGCCGTCAGCGCGCGGCAGCCCTCCAGGCCCGCCTCGGTGGCTGGAAACCGGTCGGCGACCATGCAGAAATGCGCGTCGTGAGTGCAACTCGGGTGCCGCGCGCAAACGGCTTCGGGATGATCGAGAGCGATCGGCCTGCGGCGCACAAACCCGCGTTGCCGTGGACCCGCAAGGCTCCCCTCGACCATCCGATGATCGACTGGCGCCGGGGCTCCGGCGGCACGCGCGACAGCGTGACCATACCGACGATCTGGGTCGGGGTGGCGCTGTCGCTGCTGCTTCACCTCGCCGTTCTGTGGGGCTGGTTGCCGCAACTGCCCTTCCTGTCGCCGAACGAGTCGGCGCGCGTCGAACCGGGCGCTGCGCTGGCGGTGCGACTGGTGCCCCAGGCAGGCCTGCCGTCGAGATCCCCGCCCGCGTCAGGAACCGCGCCGCAAACGAAGGCGCGGCCATCGCCCATGCCTCGGCCACGCCCGCCAGGAGCGACGGCGCGCCCGCCCCGCACACCACCGGTCATCGTGCGCCGGGAGCCCGCAGGCGACACCCGCCCGTCGGTGCCGGACGCGCAGCCCGCGCCTGCTTCGCCTGCGGACGACCTGGCGTCCTACGTCGAGGCCAGGCGCCGCGCCCGCGCTGAATCGGCACCGGCCGCGGCCGCTCCCGGCGAATCCGGCATGCCGGCGCCGGAAGACGACGGAGCACGCACAAACCGCATCGTCGCCGCCAATCTCGGCCTGGGACGCGCGCCGACCCTGGGCAGCGACCCGTCACATGGCGGCGGGATCTTTCAGATCAAGCGCATCGGCTACAGCGATGCCGAGTTCATGTTCTTCGGCTGGAACAAGGATATCCGCCACAAAACCAACCAGCTGATCGAGGTGCGCAAAGCCGACAACAGCGACATTCGCATCGCGGTGGTCCGCAAGATGATCGCGATCATTCGCGAGCATGCTTCCGGGGACTTCCTCTGGGAATCCCAGCGCCTGGGCCGCCAGATCACACTGTCCGCCCGTCCCGCGGACAACGAAGGGCTCGAAGAGGTCCTGATGAAGGAATTCTTCGATGCAACACGCCCACTCCGGTGACGGACCGCGTGATCCGGTTCGGCATCGCGCGGACGGCCGTTCGGCCCGGTCCGCGTGACGGCTCCAAGCAAGGCGCGAGCCTGAAAGACGGCACGCCCCTCGCGGGACAGGACACCTGGGGCACAGCCGAGTAGACTCCTTGCCCGGAGCGCCGTGATCCCAGTCAGCTCCCGACGTCCGGAGGTTCGTAATGGGTATTGCGGCACAGCGCCCGGCCAGGCGCTTCGAACTGTTTCTAATCAAGCCGTCGCACTACGACGATGACGGCTACGTGATCCAGTGGTGGCGCTCGTCGATTCCGGCGAACACGCTGGCCACCCTGAACGGTCTCGCGCTCGACTGCGCCCGCCGGCGCGTGCTCGGCGAGGACGTCGAGATCGCGGTCACCGTCTGGGACGAGACGAACACCCGGATCCGGCCCGCTGCGATCATCGCCGCGATCCGCGCCGCGGGTGGGCACGGGCTGGTCGGCCTCGTCGGCGTCCAGACCAACCAGTACCCGCGCGCCGTCGACATCGCGCGCCCCCTGCGCGCGGCCGGGATCCCGGTGTGCATCGGCGGGTTCCACGTCAGCGGATGCCTCGCGATGCTGCCCGAGATTCCGGTGGAGTTGAAGGAGGCGATGGACCTCGGCATCACCCTGTTCGCCGGCGAGGCGGAGGGACGGCTCGACGAGCTGCTCCAGGCCGCGGATCGCGGCGAGTTGAAACCGCTCTACAACTTCATGAACGAGTTGCCCGGGCTCGAGGGCACGCCGACGCCCTTCCTGCCGATCGAGGTCGTCCGCAGGACCAGCGGCACGCGCACCAGCTTCGACGCGGGCCGCGGTTGTCCGTTCGTTTGCAGCTTCTGCACCATCATCAACGTGCAGGGCCGCAAGTCGCGCTCGCGCAACGCCGACGACGTCGAGCGCCTGGTGCGCGCCAACCTCGCGCAGGGCGTGCGCAACTTCTTCATCACGGACGACAACCTGGCGCGCAACCAGCACTGGGAGGAGATCTTCGATCGCCTCATCCGGATGCGCGAGGAGGAGGGCCTGAAGTTCTGGATCGTCGCCCAGGTCGACACCATGGCGCACAAGATCAAGCGCTTCATCGAGAAGGCCGGGCGGGCGGGAGTGAACCGCGTCTTCATCGGTCTGGAGAGCATCAATCCCGACGCGCTGAAAGGCGCGCACAAGGGCCAGAACCAGATCGACAAGTACCGCACGATGCTGCAGGCGTGGCACGCCGTCGGGACGCTGACCTATGCCGGCTACATCCTCGGCTTCCCCGGCGACACGCCCGCCTCGATCGAGCGCGACATCGGCATCATCCAGCGCGAGCTGCCGATCGACATCCTGGAGTTCTTCATCCTCACGCCGCTCCCGGGCTCGGCCGACCACAAGGGCCTGCATCTGGCGGGCGTCGGGATGGAGCGCGACATGAACCGGTACGACCTCGTACACGTCACCACCCGGCACCCGACGATGACCGACGAGGAACTGCTCGGCATCTACGGCAGGGCGTGGGACCTCTACTACTCCCCCGCGCACGTGGAGACGGTGCTGCGCCGCGCGAAAGTCTGGGGCTACGACCCGCACAACATGATGTGGAAGCTCCTGTCCTTCCACGCCCCGCCGCTGCTCGAGAAGGTGCATCCGCTCGAAGGCGGCATCTTCCGGCGCAAATACCGCAGAGACCGGCGGCCGCAGATGGGGATCGAGAGCCCCTTCGTGTTCTATCCGCGCACCCTGTGGGAGATCGTCTCCAAGCACGCGCGCTTCGCGGCCATGTACTGGCGCTACCGGCGCACGCTGCGCCGCGTCCAGCGCAACACGCGTCCGTACTCCGACCTGGCCATGACGCCGCCGAAACCGGACGACGTCTATGCCCTGGAACTCTTTTCGGCGACGCAGGGCGGACACAAGGCGGCCGAGCGGGAGTTGCGGCGGCAGGCTGCCGCGGCCGGGACGCGCGTATAGGTCATCCCGCTCTCGCGCAACACGCCGACACCGGCCGGCGCATCACGCAAGCGATCCGACATCGGCCCGGCAGATCTCCCGTTGTCCGGTTCCCTCGGCGGGCATAATGGCGGCCATGAAAACCGTCGTCCAGACCCTCAAGGGCGCGCTCGCCAGCGTTGCGATCACGCTGAACGTGCTGGTGGTGTTCGCGGCCATGTTCCCGTTCGCCCTGCTCAAGCTCGCGGTGCCGGCCAAGCCCGTGCGGCGCATCTGCGACCACGCGCTCACGGCGCTCGCTTCCAGGTGGGTCGCCTTCAACGATCTCATCATGGCCACGGTCGCCCGCACGCGCTGGGACGTGGCGGGGCTCGACAACCTGAACCCGCGCGGCTGGTACCTGGTCAGCTCCAACCACCAGACCTGGAGCGACATCCTGGTGCTGCAGAAAGTGTTCCGCGGCCGCATTCCCTTCCTCAAATTCTTCCTGAAGGCCGAACTGATCTGGGTGCCGGTGATCGGGCTGGCCTGGTGGGCGCTCGACTTCCCCTTCCTGAAGCGCGGCAAAAAGGGCGGGCGCAGCGATATCGAGACCACCCGGCGGGCCTGCGAGAAGTTCAAGCTGATCCCGACTTCGGTCATCAACTTCGTGGAGGGCACGCGCTACACGCCGGTCAAACATGCCCGCCAGAGATCGCCTTACCGGCATCTGCTCAAGCCCAAGGCAGGCGGCATGGCGGTGGCGCTGGCGACCATGGGCGAGGACTTCGATGCCCTGCTCGACGTGACCATCGCCTACCCGGGCGGCACACCCACGTTCTGGGACCTTCTGTGCGGTCGGATGGAAGAAGTCGTGGTAAGGGTGCAGGCCCGCCCGATTCCGCCGGAACTCGTCGGCGTCGACCTGTCGGGCGGCCCGGCCTTCCGCGCAGCGGTGCAGGCGTGGATCGACGACATGTGGGCGCAGAAGGACCGGCTGCTCGACGAGTTGCTGCCGCCCGAGACGCAGGCGGCGCGACGGACTCGGGCGTAGGCTCGCGCGGCCCGGTCCTGCTGCCGCGCGGCAACGCTCACCAGAGCGTTTCCCGCTCCGCGGTGGCCGAGATCTTGTGGATCGACAGGTCGGCGCCGGTGAATTCCGCCTCCGGGTCCAGCCGCAGCCCGACCGTCAGCTTGAGCGTGCCGTAGACCAGCAGCCCGCCTACGACCGCCACGGCGATGCCCAGGCCGGTGCCGATCGCCTGCGCCGCGAAGCTCACGCCGCCCGCGCCGCCCAGCGCCTTGGCGCCGAAGATGCCGGCGGCTATGCCGCCCCAGGCGCCGCACAGGCCGTGCAGCGGCCACACGCCGAGCACGTCGTCGATCTTCCAGCGGTTCTGGGTGACGGTGAAGAGCACCACGAAGAGCACGCCGGCCACCGCGCCGGTGACCAGCGCACCGACCGGGTGCATCACGTCCGAGCCGGCGCACACCGCCACCAGCCCCGCGAGCGGCCCGTTGTGCAGGAAGCCCGGGTCGTTGCGGCCCGCCGCCAGCGCGGCCAGCGTGCCGCCGGCCATGGCCATGAGCGAATTCACCGCCACCAGGCCGCTGATCTTGTCCAGCATCTGGGCGGACATCACGTTGAAGCCGAACCAGCCCACGGTCAGCACCCAGGCGCCGAGCGCCAGGAAGGGAATGCTCGAGGGCGGATGAGCCGCGATGGCGCCGTTGCGGTGATAGCGCCCACGGCGCGGTCCCATCATGATGACGGCGGCTAGCCCTACCCAGCCGCCCACGGCATGCACCACCACCGACCCGGCAAA
>DATMWM010000413.1:0-3286 GCA_035562535.1 Rhodocyclaceae bacterium
GGTCAACAGCCCGCTGATCTGGGTCCTGCTCGCCGCCTCGCTGCTGGCGGTGGCGGTCGGCAAGGTCACCGACGGCCTGGTCGTGCTCGCCGTCGTCGTGCTCAACAGCCTGATCGGCTTCCTGCAGGAATTCCGCGCCAACCGCGCGATCGAGGCCCTGCGCGGCATGGTGCCGGAGAACGTCGCCGTGATCCGCGACGGCCGGCGCACCACGGTGCCGGCCGCCGAACTGGTGCCCGGCGACGTGGTGCTGCTCGCCTCGGGCGACAAGGTGCCGGCGGACCTGCGCCTGATCGGGACGAAGACCCTGCGGATCGAGTAGGCGGCGTTGACCGGCGAGTCGGTGCCGGTGGAGAAATCGACCCGGCCGGTCGCGGAAGACGCGGCGATCGGCGACCGCACCGGGATGGCCTTCGCCGGCACGCTGGTCGCCTACGGCACCGGCACCGGCCTGGTGGTGGCCACCGGCGGGCGCACCGAGCTCGGCCGCATCTCGACCCTGCTGCAGCAGGCGGTCGCGCTCGACACCCCGCTGACCAAGGCGCTGGCCAGGATAGGCAAGCTGATCACGCTCGCGGTCGTCGCCGCCGCCGCGGTGATGCTCGCCATCGGCCTGGCGCGGGCCGCCGCCGCCGGCGTGGCGCTCGCCGAGGCGGCCCGGGAGACGCTGGTGTTCGCGATCGCGCTCGCCGTGGGCGCGATCCCCGAGGGCCTGCCGGCGATCGTCACGATCGCGCTGGCCATCGGCGTGCAGCGCATGGCCTCGCGCCGGGCGATCATCCGCAAGCTGCCGGCGGTGGAGACGCTGGGCTCGACCACCGTGATCTGCTCGGACAAGACCGGCACGCTGACCCGCAACGAGATGACCGTGCTGGAAGTCTGGACGCCCGGGGAGGGCGCCTGCCGGGTCGAGGGCGTGGGCTACGCGCCGGTCGGCGGCTTCCGGCCCGAGGGCGCCGCGTCGTTTGGGCCGGCGCCGGAGGCGGTGCGCCGCCTGCTCGAAGACGCCGCCCTGTGCAACGACGCCGCGCTGCACCGCACCGGCGAGGCCTGGACGATCAGCGGCGACCCGACCGAGGCGGCGCTGGTGGTGGCCGCGCGCAAGGCCGGCATCGACGCCGAACAGGCCCGCGCGCGCAGCCCGCGGCTGGACGCGATTCCCTTCGAGTCGGAGAACCAGTTCATGGCCACGCTGCATGCGGACGGCGACGGTGCCCGGCTGGTGGTCAAGGGCGCGCCCGAGGTGATCCTGCGCCTGTGCGCGGGGTCCCCCGGGCAGCCGGACGAGGCGGCGGTGCATCGCGAGGTCGAGCGGCTGGCCGACGAAGGCATGCGCGTGCTCGCCTTCGCCCAGAAACCCTGGAATGCGCCCGGCCGCGAACTTGGGCTCGCCGACGTCGCGGGCGGGCTGCGGTTTGCCGGGCTGGTCGGCATGATCGATCCGCCGCGGCCCGAGGCGGTCGCCGCGGTGCGCGCCTGCCAGCAGGCCGGAATCGCCGTGAAGATGATCACCGGCGACCACCTGGCGACCGCCCGGGCGATCGGCGCGCAGCTCGGCCTTGACGGAACCGGGGGCGCGCTCACCGGCGCCGCGCTTGCGCAGATGGACGAGGCGGCATTGAGGCGCGCCAGCGCCTCCGCCTCGGTGTTCGCGCGCGTCGCCCCGGAGCACAAGCTGCGGCTGGTACGCGCGCTGCAGGACACGGGCAACGTCGTGGCCATGACCGGCGACGGCGTGAACGACGCGCCGGCGCTCAAGCAGGCGAACATCGGCGTGGCGATGGGCATCACCGGCACCTCGGTCGCCAAGGAGGCCGCCGACGTGGTGCTCACCGACGACAACTTCGCTAGCATCGTCGCCGCGGTCGAGGAGGGCCGGCGGGTCTATGACAACCTGATCAAGAGCCTGGCCTTCGTCCTGCCGACCAACCTCGGCCTGGCGCTGATCCTGGCCTACGCGCTGCTGTTCTTCCCGTTCGACCCGCAGACCCAGCAGTTGCTGCTGCCGATCGAGCCGACCCAGATCCTGTGGATCAACCTGGTGGCCACCGTGGCGCTGGCGCTGCCGCTCGCCTTCGAGGCGCACGAGCGCGACGTCATGCTCCGGCCGCCGCGCCGCCCGGACGAGCCGGTGCTCTCGCGCTTCGTCGTCGTGCGCACCCTGCTCGCCGCGCTGGTCATGACCGCCGGCGCGGTCGGGCTGTTCCAGTGGGAGTACACCGCCTACATGGGCCAGGGCGCCGCGCACTCGGTGGCGCTGGCCGAGGCGCAGACCATGTCGGTGACCGCGGTGATCCTGTTCCAGATCTTCTACCTGCTCGACTGCCGCTCGCTGCGCGAACCGGTGCATCGCAACGGCCTGGGCGGCAACCCGTGGATCTTCGCCGGCATCGGCGCCCTGCTGGCGCTGCAGGCGGCGTTCATCTACGCGCCGCCGCTGCAGGCGGTGTTCGGCTCGGCGTCGCTGGAGGCCGGCGACCTGCTGCGCGCCACGCTCGTCGCCGCCCTGATCCTGCCGGTGGTGGCGATCGAGAAAATGCTCTGGCGCCGCGGTTCCTGAAGCGCTGCCGCCCGGTCCTCAGTCCCCGAGCAGGCTCCTGATGCCGCTCTTGATGCTCTCGATGCCGACCGCGATCGCCACGCGCTGGCGCATCTGCGCCGCGATCACCTGGACGATCTCCAGCGCGGTCACGCCGGACTTGTCCTTGCCCAGGTCGTCGCGGTAGTAGGACAGCAGGTCGGTCTCGCTCGGCGTGCCGCCGGCCGGCGCGACCACGATGCGCATGTCGCGCACCGCGAGTTGCCGCACCACGAAGCGCCGGGCGCCGGCCTGCGGGACCGCCTCGCGGATCGCCTTCTCGATCGCCTCGAAGTTGCTCCCGCCCTGGCCGGCGGCGTGGTGGATGCGCGGGCCGGAGACCACCAGCCGGCGTACCTCGACCACCTCGCGGTCCAGGCTGGCCGGATCCACCTCGATCTCGATCACCGGCACCGTGACTGCGGCGCCCTTGCCGAAGCCGGCCGGGTTCGCCACCTCCAGGCCGGTGACGAGGAAAAGCCCGGCTTCCCGGGTCCAGGTGATGCCCTTGACCGTGACCTCGCTCCCGGTCATGGCCTGCCCCTGCTGCTGGATCGCTCGCTGCAGGATCTGCGCCGGCCAGAACAGGAGGTAACCGAGGAATCCGAGCAGGGCCAGGGCGACGAGTGCGAGCAGGGCGGTCTTCTTCATGGTCGGTCCGATCAGGGTTGAGTGGCCAGCGACACGGCGAGGCATCCGGGCGCGTGC
>DATMWM010000414.1:0-7175 GCA_035562535.1 Rhodocyclaceae bacterium
AGCGCAGGCGCCGCAACCTATGCAGTCCAGCGGATCGGCGAGCGACATGACCATGGTGTTATCGTCGTCGTCGAAGTCCTCGTCCTCCATCTCCATGTCCTCGCCGCGCTCCACCAGCTCGAAAACGGTACGCGGGCAGACCTTGAAGCATCGGCCGCAGCCTATGCACTTCTTCTGGTTCAACTCGACGACGAACAGGGGCGTCCAGGCGGCGCCGCCGCGGGTGATGCCGGTAATCGGGTCCATGGGTCTCTCCGTCTGGCGGGGGTCTGTCGGGATGGACGGCGTTCAGGCCGCGCCGGCCGGCGTCGCGGACGCCGCGAGGAATCGCGCGTTCGCCTCGGCCCAGGCGCGGCAGGCCTCGTACGTGGCCTGCGCGATCGCCGGGATCTCCTCGTAGGCGGCGGGCAGGCGGTCCTCCACCAGATCGTGCATCCGGGAGGCATGCTCCGAGGCGATGCGCTTGAGCCGCTTCGTCTCTTTCTCCAGTTCCTTCAGCTCGGCTTCGCTCATGGCCGCCTCACAGCCCGGCCACTTCGGAGTGCTTGCCGACGATCTCCAGCGCGACCGCCAGCAGCTTGTCCGCCTCGTCCTTCATCTTCGACAGGCTGTCGAAGCCGAAGCGATGCACGTCGCGCAGCGTACGGTCCATCACCACCAGCTTGCCGACGGTAATCAGCACGCGGCCGAAGCCCTCGTGGTTGATGTTGCTCATCGGCACCGCCATCAGGCCGCACTCCTTCTCGATCATGGCGGCGATCGCGTTGTAGTAGGCCTTGATCCGCGAAAGCGTCACGTCGTCCGGGTCGCCGATCACCGGGATCTCGCGCCGCTGCTCCCTGGTCACCACAAAGGGCGCGAGGATGCGCTCGACCGGCCAGCCGTCGTAGGCGCCGTAGCTGTCGAGGGCTCGCATCTGCTTCCCCATCTCCTTGATGAAGTCGGTCTGCAGCAGCGGGTC
The DNA here is from genome assembly GCA_035562535.1 of Rhodocyclaceae bacterium. Taxonomy (GTDB): domain Bacteria; phylum Pseudomonadota; class Gammaproteobacteria; order Burkholderiales; family Rhodocyclaceae; genus DATMWM01. Next base: position 962 of record DATMWM010000414.1, read on the forward strand.
GGCGGGGCTTGCGACGGCAGTGCTCATGGGGTCTCCCTGTCAAGTAACGGGTGGATCGGATTCGGCGCGGTGCCAGACCACTGGCGCCGCGTGGGCGCGGCGCGACACCATGCGCGGCGCATGGCGGGCCTGCCCTCGCCGGGACAACAGGCGCGAGGCGGCAAGCCCGAGCAGCAGGCCGCCGCCGGCCCCGAGCATGGGCCACATGTCTTCCGGGCCGAACGCGCCGCCGAGCAGCGCGCCGGCCAGCAGGCCCGCGAGCGGCGGCAGGTACGCGGCCAGCGCCGAGGCGAGCAGCGCGTCCTCGGCCACGCCCAGGGTCACCTCGTCGCCGGGCCGGGCGCCGAGTTCGTTCGCCACGCGCAGCACGCGGGAGCGCTGCGGCAGGAGCTTGCCGAGCTTCGAGACGCCGCAGCCGCCCTGCACGCCGCAGGTGCCGCAGCCGCCGGAGGGCGCGGCTTCCACCAGGGCGAAGCCGGCCTCGGTGCCCACCACGCGGGCGCGCTGTTCGATCATTCCTGCCAGCCCTCCTCGTCCATGGCGGCGAAGCGGTCCTCGCCCCGCGGCCGGCCGCGGGCCAGCGCCTTGGCCAGCCAGCCCGACGGTCCGGCGCGCAGTTCCTGCCGCAGCACGCCGATCAGCGCATCGATGGTCGTGCCGTCCGGAACCTTGATCGGCTGTATGCCCTTCGCGAGAAGCTGCTGCACCGCCGAGGCGCCCACCGCCTGGCAGTACACGGCGGCGCAGCCGGCAAGCAGCTCGATCTTGGCGGCAAGCTTGCCCTCGTGGCCGTCCATGGCGGTCTCGATGAACTCGGCCACCTCGACCAGCGCGCTCGCGTCCGCGTCGACCGAGTGGATGGCGAAGGCGCTCGCCGCGCCGAAATGCTGGTCGACGAAGACGCGGTCGCTGCTGGCGAAGGCCACCCGCAGGCTCATCGCCGCCGCCTCAGTGGGCGCTTCCACCAGCCGCAGCCGCCGCGGCGGCCGTGGCGACGTCGCCCTTTGTGGCATAGCGGGAGCGGAAAGGCCGGATCTCGTGCTGTCCATGGTGTTCCAGTACCAGGTTGGCCAGATCGAACAGGGTCTGCCGCGTGCCGCGGTAGCCCACCCAGGTCTTCTGATAGCCGCCGACGTGGTCGTACTGCGGGAAGCCGGCGCGCAGCACCGGCAGGCCGAGCCGGCGCGCGCACGGCACGGCGTGGGAACTGCCGATCACCACCTGCGCCGCCCCGGCGCGGGCCGCGATTTCCAGGTCTTCCAGGTCGCCGATCTGGACCCGCGAGGCGGCCACATCCTCCAGCACCGCCGCGCGCGCAGGCGCCACCGCCGCCACGGTCTCGCCGCCCATGCCCCGCACCAGTTGCGAGAGCCCGTACAGCAGGTCGGGATCGGCGGCGATCGCCACGCGGGCGAAGCCGAACATGAAATGGGTGTCCACCATCGCGTCCTGCAACTGGGCGCGCTGGCGCTCGATCTTCTCCGGCACCGGCGCATCGGCGATCTGCGCCAGGGCGGCCACGAAGGCATCCATCGCGTCCAGGCCCATGAGCGAATCGAAGCGGTGGTCGGGCACGCCGCTGCGCGCCTTCAGCAGGTCGGCAGCGGCGGCGAGCGAACGGCCGACCACCAGCGTGGCACGCGCCTCGCCGAGTGTCGCGATCTCGGAGACCGGCGTGCCGCCGATGGTGAGCGGGCTGAAGTCCTCCGGCGTGAGGTGGCCGTCCAGCGAGTCGGCGATGTCCGGCACCACCACCGGCCGCAGGCCGAAGGCCTCGACCAGATCCTTGAGGTGCTCGATGTCTCCCGGCGTGAGCAGCGAACCGGCGAGCACGTTCACCTGCCTGTGGCGGCGGCCGGCGCGGGTTGTGTCGGCCGGCACCAGCACGTCGATGACCGCCTTCAGCGCGTCGGCATAGCCGCTTTCCAGGCAGCCGTTGTAGTCCGGCGTGTTCACCGGCACCACCGGGATGGAATCGAACTCGGGATGCTTCGCCCGGAACTCGCGCACCAGGCGCAGGATGTCGGTGCCCTGGGTCTCGGACAGTCCCGTGGTCGGCAGCCCGACCAGCGCCGGCCGGCTCTTGCCGCAGATCGTGGCGAGTCCCTCGATCACGTTGTCGTCGGCGCTCATGACCGTGCTGAGCTGGTCCATCGCCGTGGTCTGCAAGGGGATCGGCTCGCGGAAGTGGCGCACGAAGAACACCTTGGCGAAGGCGGTGCAGCCCTGGGAGCCGTGCAGCATCGGAATCGCGCGGCGGATGCCGAGGAACGCGAGCGCCGCGCCCACCGGCGCGCTGGCCTTGAGCGGGCTGACGGAAAGCGGTTTGCTGCGCTTGAGGATCTCGGCCATGTCAGTCCCAATCCGTTTCCGCGAGGGAGTCGCGCGCGACGCTTCCCTCTCCCTCCGGGAGAGGGATTGAGGGTGAGGGCAGAACCGTCGGGAGCGTGCTCATGCCGTGCCCCTCACCCCTGCCCGCTCACCGCCCGCGGGCAGAGCGAGCGAATCTTCGTCGTCCTCGTCCTCGCCCGCCTCGATGCTGTCGAGTTCGGGCGCGGCCGGCACCACGGCCGGCCGGGCGGCGGCCCAGGGCGCGGGCTTGCGCACCGCCTGCCATACCGGGCTCTCGATGGTGAGCGCGAGCTGGCGCACCAGCTCCAGCATGCCCTCGTAGCCGGCATAGCCGAACTCGCGCTCCTGGTTGATGTCCAGGAAAGGAATGCGCGCCTTCAGCGCGGTGTAGAGGTTGCGGCCGCCGGCGATCAGGATGTCGGCGCGGTATTCCCTAACCGTGTCGAGCAGCGCGCGCGCCGAGCCGTCGGCGATCATCTTGGCGTCCGGGCCCATCAGTTCGCGGATGCGCGCCTTGTCCTCCTCGGTGGACTTCTTGGTGCCGGTGGCCACCACCACCATGCCGAGGTCCTGGAGCGCCGACACCACCGACCAGGACTTGACCCCGCCGGTGTAGAGCAGCACCCGCTTGCCGGCGAGCCGCGCCTTCCATGGTTCCAGCAGCGCGCGGATGCGTGCCTCCTCGCGCTCGATCACCGCCTCGGTGCGCGCGACCAGGTCCGGGTCGCCGACGATCCGCGCGAAATCCCGCAGCGCCTGCGAGGTGTCGGCGATGCCGTAGAAGCTGCCCTCGAACCAGGGCGTGCCGTAGCGCGACTCCAGCTTGCGCGCGACGTTGAGCATCGCCTTCGAGCACACCATCATGTTGACTTCGGCGCGGTGCATGGTCTGCACCTCGCGGAAGCGCGCGTCGCCGGAGAGCGAACACAGGATGCGCAGGCCGAGTTCGTCGAACAGCGGCGCCACGTGCCAGAACTCGCCGGCGATGTTGTACTCGGCGATCAGGTTGACGTCGTGCACCCGGATGCCGCGCCGCGCCGCGTCCTCCAGCGCCGCCGGCGGCAGCGGGTCGGGCTCGCGGGTGCCGACGACGTACTTCACCATCGTCTCGCCGGCGATGCGGTTGCCCAGGTTCTTGGTGCCGTAGAAGCCGGCCGCGTCCACCGGCACCACCGGCACGCCCCAGCGCGCCTGCGCGGCCTTGCACACCGCCTCGACGTCGTCGCCGGTGAGCGCCGGCACGCAGGTGTTGTAGACGAACACCGCAGCGGGCGAGTAGGTCTCGATCGCCTGCCTGATCGAATGGAACAGCCGCTTCTCGCCGCGGCCCATGATCACGTCCTGCTCGGTCAGGTCCGTGGTCATGCCGATGCGATAGAGCGTCGGCCCCGAGGAGCGCGTGCCGCGGTTGTCCCAGGAACTTCCGGCGCAGGCGATCGGCCCGTGCACGATGTGCGCCACGTCGGCGATCGGCAGCAGCGCGATCTGCGCCCCGTCGAAGGCGCAGCCCCCGGCGGACGCGCCCGGCTTGGGCCGCGCGCACCCCGACTTGGCCTTCGCGTTGTGCGCGCAGGCGGGCTCGTTCAACAGCGCGGCGATGTCGGAGGACTTCAGCGACATGGGATGTTCGCGGGGCGGATTGGGCGCATGGCGAAGGCGTTGCAAACCGTGTGCCACAGCCAATGCTCTGTTTCATTGGCGGTTTTCCGGGACCGACGATGTCGGAAACGCGACAATGTGAACAGCCGGCCGGATACCCGACAAGGGTCGGTGGCGAGATTCGAGCCTGCCGGCCCTTGCCGCAGGCTGCCGCGGAGCTGGCGTGTCCCCGCCTTCCCGGATCGACGCCACAGCCTTCAGGCGGCGTCGGTCTGACGGCGAGGTGCAGCGGACGTGGAGCGGGAACTTGGCCTATGAGATCGAGTTCGATCCGGATGCCCTGAAGGATCCAAAGAAACTGGAACGCCCGGACCAGCAGCCGCTGGTCGGCTTCCTGAAGCATCGCGTGGCCGCTTTCGAGAATCCGCGCGACCTGGGCGAGCCGCTCGCCGGCGCCAGGCCCGGGAACTACTGGAAATACCGTGTCGGCAACTGGCGGATCATCTGCGACATCCCGGACCGGCGCATCGTCGTCAGGGTTCTGCGGATCGGCGACCGGCGCGAGGTGTATCGATGAGGAACGGACACATCCTGCCGTCGCGCGACGAAACCCGGTCAGTTTCGTTTAGCCGCATCCCCATATTCCGAACCAAAGGGGTGCAGATTCTTCAGCATCCACGTACCGCGCTGTTGACATTACACACAGCCGGATTATTCTGTGTAGAAAATCAACAGCACTCATGGTAGCTATGGAGCTGATGGGAGTTTATGAAATCGCCCAAGCGGCGGGGGTAAGTCCCCAAGCCGTCACGAACTGGGTGGTCCGTTTTGCCGACTTCCCGAAGCCGCTGGCGACTCTGGCTAGCGGGTCGGTCTGGAATGCCGCCGAGATCAGGGCATGGCTGGAACGAACCGGCCGGCACACGGCTATTGGTCGAAAGGAGAAGAACGTGGCGACATTCGTGGTCCGACAGACCTACACGCTGGACGAACTGCAGTCGGCGCTCGGTGGGGACCGGATGAGTTATCTCCCTGAGTCGGGTGGTCAGGTCGTCTGCGGCCGGTTCAAGCGCGACATGAATCCATTGGTACCGTACGAAGTTTGGGTCGGCGATCCGAAAAATGTGCAGCGCAAGGCCGCGCGTTTGGCCGGTCAGGGCGGGAGCATTCCGGTATTCATCAAGGATGGACCCAATCGGTGGTCCTACCACGGACGGATGGAAGTGGTCGAGTACAAAACCGATCCCGCACTCGCCGCCCAGAAAAGTCTACAGAGCGGCCGTCCAGTAGTCGGCGTGCTGGTCCTTCGCGACGCGCTAGAAGCGCGTTAATCAACGACAACACTGGGTAGGAATGCGATGACAGGCTGGACACATATCGCCCTAGGACGCGGCTTCGGTGTGACCGTGGGTGGTCTGGGGTTGGCTCTGGGTCTTAGTGGGCTCCTCCTTCTGTTCAGGGGAATGTGGATCTTTGTCGAGGCGACGGTCGTTATTGGACTGATGTTCTGGGGGATGTTCACCCAGCTTCAGCGGCGCGACCAACTGGAGGCGGCTCGCATCGAACCAGAGAAGTTACGCTATGTCGGCAACACTACGGTGCCGCGAACCTGGGGCGTCTACCAAGTCGTCCAATCCAGAGACGATGGCGTACGCGTGGACCGAAAACTCCGCTTCGGCAATCATCCGGTCCGCCAACGCGAGCTTCAACGCGAGATCGGTGATGTAGAGCTGATTGGCCTCTTCGGTTCGCGCCTGGAAGCCGAGCAGTATTCGATCCTCGTCAGGATGTATGGACGTGCAGGCACCAGTACGATAGGCAGCCAGGCAGAAAAGAAGATCGAGAATCCGCTTTTTGCGGAGTGCGTGGCGGCCCTGCCAACTCGGTCGCTAACCGTCAGGCGGTCAGGACGCTAAAGGAAAACCGGTCAGCTGCAACCCAATACCGCTCGCTCGTGGAAACAATTGAGCGCGTGATTTTGACGGACCGCTTGAGGGCTTGGATTTGAACTCCCTTTATCGCTCTCGCAGGTCGGCCCGTTTCACACCTGTAATGGAGTCGCGCAGGTGGGAAAGGCCTTCAGTATTTTTGCCTCTTCTGGTCAACCTTATCCCGACCGGTCGGCCAAATTTCTCATGGACCATGAAAACGGGGATTGCGAGGCTCATTTTCCGGGCGCTCCCTTCACGATCTCACTGCCCCGCCACCTCGAAAGGATTGAACACCCGCACGCCGAACGGCCTGAAGTCCGCCACATTGCGGG
>DATMWM010000415.1:0-8403 GCA_035562535.1 Rhodocyclaceae bacterium
TTCGTGCACGCGCTGCTCCAGTTCGTCACGCGTCCGCTGCAGGCTTTCCTGCACGCGCCGGCGCTCCGAGATGTCGCGGATCGAGGCGGAGACCAGCATACCTTCCTCGCCCTGGAGCGGGCTCAGGCTGATCTCGATCGGGATCTCGCTGCCGTCCTTGCGGCGCCCGGAAAGATCCAGGCCGCTGCCCATCGGGCGGGTGCCGGGCTTGTGGAAGTACCCGGAGCGGTGCCCGACGTGCCTGCCGCGCAGCCGTTCGGGCACCAGGATCTCCAGCGCCTGGCCGAGCAGCTCCTCGCGCGCGTAGCCGAAGAGCTGCTCGGTCTGGGCGTTGACCAGCACGATGCGCCCCTGCTCATCGATCACCACGACCGCGTCCGGCGCGGCCTCGACCAGGCCGCGGTAGTGCTGCTCGGCACTGTGGCTGCGGGCCAGTTCGGCGCGCAGTTCGGCGATGCGCTCGGTAGGGTCGCGCTTCAATTCAGCGTCCATGTTCGGCGGGTTGGGCGGTGGTTTCGGGCGTGGACGCCAGATCCTGTTCGAAGGCGTCCACCACGCTTTGGAACATCGCGCGGTTGCTTTCGTTCATCGCGCACAGCAGCTTGTGCGCGTTCAGCACGGTGCGCGCCAGTTCGGCCGACGACGGGTCGGTCGCCGGCACGGCTTCGGACGCCGCCACCGGCGGCCGGTCGCACAGCACGACGCGTTCGTCCAGGCAGATGCTGGCGAGCAGCGCGTTGATGTCCTCGCGTGGCGAGAACACCAGCGGCTTGCGGCCGTTACGCCTGCGCAACTGGCCGGCGATCTTCGCCAGCAGGCCCAGGCCGGTGCTGTCGATCGACTCGGCATCGCCCAGGTCGACGACGACGTCCTCGAAGCCGCCCTGGGCAAACAGCCGGTCCAGGAACGTCTCGAGCGCGTGGCCCAGGGTGTAGCGGATCGCGCCCTCGAAGCGCAGCACGCAGCTGCCGCCCTGGAGCGCGTAGCGGACGGTACCGTCGCCGTTCATTGGGACAACCTGCGCAGGCAAAGCACGGTGATGTCGTCGGGCGGCGCGGCAGCCGCGTCCAGGCCGAGCCTGCGGGCCAGCGCCGCGGCATCCGCGTCGCCGCCGCCCGCGATCGCGAGCAGTTGGGCCTGCTTTTCGGCCAGGCCCGCCCGCGGCAGCGTCTCCAGGATGCCGTCCGAGAACAGGGTCATGGCGAACGCCGGCGGGATCTCCAGCGACTCGTTCCGGTATTCGGCGTCCTCGAACAGGCCCACCGCCGGGCTCTTGCCGCCGACGGTGCGCGCCGTCTCGCCGTCGTGGAGGATCGGCAGCGGAAACTGGCCGCCGTTGGCGTAGGCCAGCCGGCCGCGCACCCGGTCGAGCACGCCGTAGAACATGGTCAGGTACTTGCCGTGCCGCCCGGCCAGGATGTCCCGGTTCAGCCCGTCCAGTACCGCGGCCGGGTCGAGCAGGGTGCGGTCGCCCAACTGGCGGTAGCGCTCCTGGTAGCGGCCCATGTGGCTCTTCAGCAGGACGGTGACGAACGCCGAGGACACGCCGTGGCCGGACACGTCGGCCATGTAGAAGCCGCAGTGGTCCGGGTCGATGGCGAAGTAGTCCACGAAGTCCCCGCTGAGTATGGCCGAGGTGATCAGGTGGCGGCTGAACACGAAGCCGTGGAAGGCCGCGCGCTCCTCGGGCAGCAGGCGGAACTGGATCTTTCGGCCGGCCGCCTCGTCGTCCTCCAGCTGGCGCAGGCTCGCCGCCAGCTTCGCGTTGACTTCCTCCAGATGCTGGCGGTAGGCGCGGTTCTCCGCCCTCAGGCCGGCGCGTTCCAGCGCGCCGCGGATCGCGTGGTCGAGCACGGCCAGGTCCTCGACCGGCTTGGTCACGTAGTCCCAGGCGCCGAGCTTGAGCGCCTGGATGGCGTCGCCCATGCCGCCCATGCCCGAGACCACGATCACCGGCTTCTCCGGATGCTCGCGGGTGAGCGTGGCCAGGACCTCGATGCCGTCCATGCCGGGCATGCGCAGGTCGCAGAGCACCAGTTCCGGGTCCGCGCGCTCGAACGCGGCCAGTCCGCTGCGCCCGTCCTCGGCCGAAGTCACCTCGTGGCCGAGGCGCTTCAGGTACATGGCGAACATGTCCCTGATGGCGCGTTCGTCGTCGATCAACAGGATGCGTGCCAAAGCTGATCCGATTTATGAAGAGTGAAGGCCGATCCGGCTGCTCGGGAACGCCGGCGCGGACTAGCGCGCCGGCTCCAGCCTGAGGATCGCGCCCTCGCTTTCGGACACGACGTAGAGGTTTCCGTCCGGCCCCTCGCGCACGTCGCGCAGCCGGCCCAGCCCGCGGATGCGCTCCTCGCGCACCACGGAATTGCCCTCCAGGGTCAGCCTGACCAGGCTCATGTCCTTGAGCGCACCGACGAACAGGCTGCCCTTCCAGCCCGGAAAGCGACTGCCTGCGTAGAAGCTCATCCCGGACGGCGCGATCGAGGGCACCCAGCGCCACAGTGGCTGCTCCATGCCGGGCTTGGCCGTGCCTTCCCCGATCTTCGTGCCGATCCCGTAATTGACCCCGTAGGTGATCACCGGCCAGCCGTAGTTGCGCCCGGCCCGGATGATGTTGACCTCGTCGCCGCCCTGCGGACCGTGCTCGTGCGCCCAAAGCTCGCCGGTGGCCGGATTCAGCGTCGCGCCCTGGACGTTGCGGTTGCCGAAGCTGTAGATCTCGGGCAGCACCGGCCTTCCCGCCGCGTCCGTCCCCCTGGCGAAGGGGTTGTCCGCGGGCACCTTGCCGGCATCGGTGATGCGCACCACGGTGCCGAGGTGGTTCGCGGTGTTCTGCGCCTGGTCCTGGTCGCCGCGGTCGCCCAGGGTCACGAACAGGTTGCCCGAACGGTCCCAGACCAGCCGCGAGCCGAAGTGCCGCCCGCCCGAGACCTTCGGCTGCTGGCGGAAGATCACCTCGACCTTCTCCAGCCGGTAGGCCTCGCCGGCCCCGCCCTTCAGTTCGCCGCGGGCGACCTCGGTGCCGATGTCGCCGCCGCCGGCGCTGTAGCTCCAGTAGATCAGCCGGTTCTGCGCGAAGCCCGGATGCGGCGTCACGTCCAGCAGTCCGCCCTGCCCGCTCGCGCGCACCGGCGGCAGCCCGGCCACCGGGGCGGCCACCAGCCGGGCGGCGCCGTCCGGGCCGAATTCTACGACCCGCAGCCGCCCGGGCTTCTCGGTGACCAGCCAGCGCCCGTCCGGCAGGAAGGCCAGGCTCCAGGGCGAATCGAGTCCGCCAACCGCCGTGGTCACGGCGATCCGGTGCTGCTCGGTGGCGATTACCTGGGGCGGCGCGGCGACCGCGTTCATGGAGGTCACCGCGAGGATGAAGGCGCCGGCAGCCAGTCCGGCGGTCGAACGCAGCAGGTGGGCGGTGCGATCTGGGGTATCGGGGCGTAGTGCCATCTTCTCGTCGTGGCGGTTGTCCGTGTCTGCTAGAGACAGGGCGTCGTGGTAATCGTTCGCAACTACGCCGTCGGAGCCTGCCCGGCGGGTTCCTTCGCCATGTCGCTGCGCGGCTTGCGTGACGGGCTGCGCATGCGGAAGGCCACCGCCATTTCGAAGGCGGTACGGGTGAAATCGAGCACCGCGGCGAAGTCCTCGTCGCTGAGCCGGCGGGCGGCGTCGTTCGAGCGATAGATGTTCACCACCTCGTGCTCGCGCCCGGCATGCACCACCAGCCGGCCGACGCCCAGGTTTTCCAGGGTGCGCCAGACCTCCGGGTTGTAGGTGCGCGCGAGCTTCATCAGGAAGGGGATCGGATCGTTGCGCCCGAGCACCGCTGCCAGCCGCAGCACGATCTCGAACGGCAGCGCCACCTTGCCGTGCTCGACCAGTTCGAGCAGCGCCGGATCCTTCAGGTTGATCGCCTCGCCGAGTTCCTTCACGCTCAGCCCGGCCGACTCGCGCATGCCGCGCACCGCCGCGCCGGCCTTCTCCAGCGCCGCCTTCTGCTGCGGCTTGGGCAGCATCGACTTGGCCACGTTCAGCGACACGTCGGCGGCGGCTCCCGCGATGCCGAGCACCGAATCGGTCCAGCCGCGCAACTGGTGCGCCAGCGCCATGATCGCCGATTCCCTGCCGTGTTCGGCGCCATCGCCGGCCGCAGCCGCTGCTTCCTGCCTGCCGGCCTTGCGCGCCTTCGCCTGAGTTGCTGCGGTTTTCGCCATGTCCTCTGTGCTCCCCGAACGTTCCGCCCTGCCCCGCGGCGGCCATTATCGTTCAAGCTCAGGCCGGCAGCGGCGGCTCGTCCATCAGCGCGATCTGCTCGCGCAGTTCAAGGATCCGGTCCTGCCAGTAGCGCTGGGTGTTGAACCAGGGGAAGGCGACCGGAAATGCCGGATCGTCCCAGCGCCGCGCCAGCCACGCCGAGTAGTGGATCAGCCGCAGCGTGCGCAGCGCCTCGACCAGGTGCAGTTCGCGCCGGTCGAACTCGCTGAAGTCCTCGTAGCCGGCCAGGACGTCGCCGAGCTGGCGCGCCATGTCGGCCCGCTCCCCCGAGAGCAGCATCAACAGGTCCTGCACCGCCGGCCCGGTGCGCGCGTCGTCGAAATCGACGAAGTGCGGGCCGTCGTCCGTCCAGAGCACGTTGCCCGCGTGGCAGTCGCCGTGCAGCCGGATCGCGCGCACCGGTCCGGCCCGGGCGTAGCAGCGGCGCACGCCCTCCAGCGCGAGATCCGCCACGCTGCGCCAGGCCGGAAGCAGGTCGGGCGGGATGAAGCCGTGCGCCAGCAGGTAGTCGCGAGGTTCCTCGCCGAAAGTCTCGATGGTCAGCGCCGGGCGGGCGCGGAACGGCTCCAGCGCGCCGACCGCGTGGATGCGGCCGAGGAAGCGGCCCATCCATTCCAGCGTGGCCGGATCCTCGAGTTCCGGGGCGCGGCCGCCTCGCCTGGGATAGACCGCGAAGCGCATGTCCTCGACCTTGTGCAGCGTGTTCCCGGCCATCGCAAGAGGCGCCACCACCGGCAGTTCCCGCCCGGCCAGTTCGGCGACGAAGGCGTGCTCTTCCAGGATCGCCTCGTCGGCCCAGCGGCCCGGCCGGTAGAACTTCGCCACCACCGGGGCGCCCTCCTCCATGCCGAACTGGTAGACCCGGTTCTCGTAGCTGTTCAGCGCCAGCAGGCGCCCGTCGGGGCGCAGGCCGACCGCCTCCAGCGCCGCGAGCATGCGCTCCGGCGTGAGCGAGGCGAACGGCGGTTCGGCCATGCCTGAGCAGATCCGCGGTCAGACGATGCAGGGGCCGGAGACGATCTCGGCGGCTTCCTCGGCGCTCACCGGCACCGCCGCGCAGGCCAGGACATGCGCGGCAAGCCAGCGGTGCAGCCGCTCGCGCCCGTCCTCCGCGAAGGCCAGGATCCGGCAGCCGACCTGGCCGGAGCCCGCTCCGAGCAGATTCACCACCTCCGCCTCGCCGGATACCGTGCCCGCCTCCCCTTCCCACTCGATGCCGAAGGCGAACGGGCGCCCGGGCTCCAGCCCCGGCGAGCCGGGCGCCGCGAAGCCTTCCAGCGACAGGTCGCGCAGTCCAATTCGCGCCTGCCCGACCAGCAGCCAGAACGGCGGCCTGCCCTCCTGCGTGGTCAGGATGCGCTGGATGCAACGGCGTTCTTCGGTCGTGTCTTCGGTCATGGCGGAATACGGTTCAGCTCATCAGGGCCTTGTAGCGCAGCCGGTGCGGCCTGGCGGCTTCCTCGCCCATGCGCCGGACCTTGTCGGCCTCGTACTCGTGGTAGTTGCCGTTGAAGAACACCCACTGCGACTCGCCTTCGCAGGCCAGGATGTGGGTGGCGATGCGGTCGAGGAACCAGCGGTCGTGGCTGATCACCAGCACGCAGCCGGAGAACTCCAGCAGCGCGTCCTCGAGGGCGCGCAGCGTTTCCACGTCCAGATCGTTCGACGGCTCGTCGAGCAACAGCAGGTTGCCGCCCTGGATCAGCGTGGTCGCCAGGTGCAGCCGGCCGCGTTCGCCGCCCGAGAGGTTGCCGACGATCTTCTGCTGGTCTGCGCCCTTGAAGTTGAAGCGGCCCGCGTAGGCGCGGCTGGGCATCTCGAACTTGCCGACGGTGAGGATGTCCTGGCCGCCCGAGATCGCCTCCCATACCGTCTTGTCGTTCTGCAACCCCTCCCGCGACTGGTCGACCGAAGAGACCTTCACCGTCGAGCCGACGACGATCTCGCCCGAGTCGGGTTGCTCGCGGCCCTGGATCATGCGGAACAGGGTCGACTTGCCGGCGCCGTTCGGGCCGATGATGCCGACGATGGCGCCCGGCGGCACCTTGAACGAGAGCCTGTCGATCAGCAACCGGTCGCCGTAGCTCTTTGACACGCCCTTGAACTCGATCACCTCGTTGCCCAGACGCTCGCCCGGCGGGATGAAGATCTCCTGGGTCTCGTTGCGCTTCTGGTATTCGAAGCTCGACATCTCCTCGTAGCGCGCCAGGCGCGCCTTGCTCTTGGCCTGGCGCGCCTTCGGGTTCTGGCGCACCCACTCCAGTTCCTGCTTCATCGCCTTCATGTGGGCGTCGATCTGCTTCTGCTCCTGTTCCAGGCGCTGCTCCTTCTGCTCCAGCCAGGACGAGTAGTTGCCCTTCCAGGGGATGCCGTAGCCGCGGTCGAGTTCCAGGATCCATTCGGCCGCGTTGTCCAGGAAGTAGCGGTCGTGGGTCACCGCGACCACGGTGCCGGGGAAACGCGTCAGGTACTGCTCCAGCCATTCCACCGATTCGGCATCGAGGTGGTTGGTCGGCTCGTCGAGCAGCAGCATGTCAGGCTTGGACAGCAGCAGCCGGCACAGCGCCACGCGCCGCTTCTCGCCGCCCGAGAGCATCGCGATCTTCGCCTCCCAGGGCGGCAGGCGCAGCGCGTCGGCGGCGATCTCCATCTGCAGTTCGACGTCGGCCCCGGCCGTGGCGATGACCGCCTCGTACCTGGCCTGCTCCTCGGCCAGCTTGTCGAAGTCGGCGTCCGGCTCCGCGTAAGCGGCGTAGATCTCGTCAAGCTTCTGCCTGGCCTCGATCAGCTCCCCCAGGCCCTGCTCGACCGCCTCGCGCACGTTCTGCTCGGGTTCGAGCTGAGGCTCCTGGGGCAGGAAGCCGATGCGGATGCCCGGCATCGGGATCGCCTCGCCCTCGATCTCCTTGTCGATGCCGGCCATGATCCTGAGCAGGCTGGACTTGCCGGAGCCGTTCAGGCCGAGCACGCCGATCTTGGCGCCGGGAAAGAACGACAGCGAGATGTCCTTGAGGATGACGCGCTTGGGGGGCACGATCTTGCCCACCCGGTTCATGGTGTAGACGTACTGGGCCATCGGGTGCGTGATCTGGGTCGGGAAAGCGCCGGATTATGCAGGATCGGCCGGCGGTTGGGCGGTGCGACGCGGTTCAGTCTCGATCGGGATGTCAGACCGGGCTGTCAGTAGTGGTACCGGCACTGGGCGACCAGGACGCAGTCGTCCTGCACCGCGTAGATCAGGCGGTGCTCGTCGTCGATTCGCCGGGACCAGAATCCGGCGAGTTGATGTTTGAGCGGTTCCGGCTTGCCGATGCCTTCGAACGGCGCCCGTTGGACCTCGCGCAACAGCAGATTGATGCGCTTGAGAACCGCCCTGTCCTTCGCCTGCCAGTAGAGATAGTCCTCCCAGGCCTGGTCGGCAAATTTAATCGGCATCCGGCGCCAGATCGCGCACGCTTCCGCCCTGCTCGCGCAACTGTTCGACCGCGGCCGTCAGCCGCCTGGCGTTCCTCGGGCTGCGCAGCAGGTAGGCTGTCTCTTCGAGGGCGTTGAAGTCATCGAGCGACATGAGCACGGCAGCACGCCCGTTCTGGCGCGTGATCAACACCGGCGCGTGGTCGTCGTTTACCCGGTCCATGACCTCGGCGAGGTGCTGGCGGGTGTGGCTGTAGGTAACTGCATCCATGGTCTGCCTCAGGGGTCATTGTACGTATAATTGTATATTTTCCGTGACGCACCAGGAAGTTCGCAACAGAAGAATGTGCATCGGATCGCGTTCGCGACAGCTATCAAGGACACCGGGCATCAGCGGCCAGGATTGCTGGGGGAATTGCCGGTGGCGATCTTAGCTGTCTTTGTAGACCTACGAGCCGCTGCGCTCCACTACCGATCCCGCAACCGCGTCAGCGTCCGGTCCAGTTCGTTGGCGAACGCCTGGCGGTCCGCCTGCGAAAACGCTGCCGGGCCGCCGGTGTCGGTGCCGGCGCTGCGCAGGCCCTCCATGAAATTGCGCAGCGTCAGCCGCTCGCCGATGTTCTCCGGCGTGTAGCGCTCGCCGCGGGGGTCGAGCGCGGTGCCGCCCTTGTCGATCACTTTGGCGGCGAGCGGAATGTCTGCCGTGATCACCAGGTC
>DATMWM010000416.1:0-2760 GCA_035562535.1 Rhodocyclaceae bacterium
TCCTCATGCTGGGCACGCCGAACTTCGGCTCGCACGAGGCGGTACGCTGGCTGACTGGCCGCAATCCCACCCAGGCCAGGCTTTCGCTGCTCGACATCACCCAGGACGCCGGCCAGATCGTCCGGCTGGTGCGCGACTTCCCCGGCCTGCTCGAACTGCTGCCCTACGGCGAAGGCGACGCGGATTTCTCGGATCCGGCGCTGTGGAAGAAGATCAGGGATCTCTGCGGCGGGACATGGGAAACGGCACGGGAGCAGGCCCTGCGCGATGCCGCCGGCACCTGGCGGCTGCTGCGCGGCGCCGCGGCCGATCCCCGGCATACCTGCTACGTGGCCGGTTGCCAGCGGGCCACGGTGGTCGACTACCGGTTCGCCGATCCCCTCTTACCCACTCCCGGCGGCCGCAAGCGCCTGGAGTTCCTCGCCACGCGCGAAGGCGACGGCACCGTGAGCTGGAAATCCGGCCGGCTGCCCGAACTGCAGACCTGGTACGTGGAGGACACCGCCCACGATGCCCTGTGCGCTCAGCCGCGCGCCTTTCCGGCCTATCTGGACCTGCTGATGACCGGCCGGACCTCACGCCTGCCGGACGTGCCGCCTCGGCGCGCGCGGGCGGCCGCCGGCGAGCCTGAACTGTTCGTGCTGCCCTGCGTGCCGCCCGCCGACGGGTTGCCGAGCCAGGCTGAGACCCGCGATTTCGGCTTCGGCAGCGCCTTGCCGTCCGAGGCGCCCAGGGCGGAGCCGGGCACGCAGGCGATCGAGGTGAGCGTCCGCCATGGCGACCTGGGCTACGCCCGCCACCCGGTGCTGGTCGGCCACTACGCGGGCGACACCATCGTCAGCGCCGAGGCCGCGCTCGACCGCCACCTCGACGGCGCGCTCACGCGCCGGCTGGACCTCGCGATCTATCCCGGGCCGTTGGGAACGTATGCCCTGTTCTTCAACGGCCGGGCCGAGGCCAAGCCCGGCGGGGCGATCGTGGTCGGGCTCGGCCAGGTCGGCGAGCTCACGCCGGGGTTGCTGGAGTCGGGCGCGTGCGACGCGCTGCTCGACTACGCGTTGCAGGCGGCGCAGTGGCCGGACGACCGCTTCGGACCGGCGGGCAGTCCGCGCCGGGCGTCGGTCTCCTGCCTGCTGGTCGGTTCCGGCGCCGGGGGAATGACGGTGCGCGAGTCGGTGGAGTCGATCCTGCGCGGCGCGGTGGCGGCCAACAAGCGGCTGGCGGACAACCTGATGGACGACCGCGCGACCATAGACCGGATCGAGTTTCTCGAACTGTACGAGGACGTCGCAATCCAGGCCTGCGAGGCCCTGGGCGCGATCCTGAAGGACGGCGAACTGGCCGGGGCGGTGCGCTGGCCCGACCGGGTGGTCCAGCCCGGGCAGGCCGGCCTGCGCCGCGTGCGCTTCGAGGAGGCGGCCGACTGGTGGCACAGGCTGGAGATCATCGAGGACGAGGGCCGGTCCGACGTGCTGCGCTTCGTCTTCAGCACGGACCGGGCGCGCGCCGAGGAGACCCTGGCGACGGGCCAGCTCGCCCTGGCCGATGCGTTCATACGCCGCGCCTCGCAGTCGGCTGCCGCCAGCCCGGACGCCGCGCGCACCCTGTTCGAGATGCTGCTCCCGCTGCGGCTGCGGGAAAGCTCGCCCTGGCAGACCAGCCTGGTGCTGCTGGTGGATGAGCGCTCGGCCCGCTACCCGTGGGAGCTTCTGGAGGACCGCTGGAGCCCGAACGGGCGTCCGCCCACGGTGAATGCCGGCATGGTCCGCCAGCTCAAGACCGCCACGTTCCGGCCGCGGCCCGCCCAGGCCCAGCAGGCGAAGGCGCTCGTCGTCGGCAACCCGGACCTCGGCGGCTGGGACCAGTTCGCCGACCTGCAGGGCGCGCGGCGCGAGGCGCAGCACGTGGCCGGCCTGCTCGCCGCCAGCGGCTTCGAGACCCGCGACAGCATCGACGAGGACGCTGCCGGGATCATGAGCCACCTGCACCGCGATGCCTGGCGCATCCTGCACCTCGCCGGGCACGGCGCGCACGAGTTCCCGCTGTCCGCCGCGGCGGCCGGCGACGGTCCGGCGTGCGGCCGGTGCGGGCAGGCGCTGCCGCAGCCGCCGCGCCGGGTCTCGGGCATGGTCATCGGCAAGGAGACTTTCCTGACGCCCGGCGACGTCGAGCAGATGCGCTGGGTGCCCGAGCTGGTGTTCATCAACTGCTGCCATCTGGGCAAGACCGGCGGCGGCCGAGACCTCGACCGCGGTGCGCTGGCGGCCAACCTCGGCATGCAGTTCATCCGCATGGGCGTGCGCGCCGTGGTGGCTGCCGGCTGGGCGGTCGACGACGAGGCGGCGCTGGTGTTCGCCGAGACCTTCTACGGCCGCCTGCTCTCCGGCGAACCCTTCGGCGAGGCGGTGCGCGCCGCGCGCGAGGAAACCTGGCTGCGCTTTCCGGCGGTCAACACCTGGGGCGCCTACCAGTGCTACGGCGATCCGGACTACCGGGTGCGGCGCGACGGCGCGGCACGCAGCAACCAGGCCGGGGCCCTGCATGCGCCGAGCGAGCTCGTGGCCGCGCTGGACAACCTCGCGAGCGCGCTGAGGACGGGCGGCGGCGGACCGGGCGCGGAGGCGGACGCGGCGGGGAAGATCGACCGGCTGGTCGGAAGCGTTCCCGAAGCCGTGCGCGAGGCCTGGCTGGCGCGGGCCGACGTGAGCGCCGCGCTCGGCTTCGCCTGGGGCGAGGCGCGCCGCTGGACGGCGGCGATCG
>DATMWM010000417.1:0-9445 GCA_035562535.1 Rhodocyclaceae bacterium
GAACGCCCTGGCGCTGCTCGCGGCCGGGGCGGCGGCGCCTGCCGCGCGGCGCGCGGGCGCCGCCCCGGCGCCGCAGTATTTTCCGAACGTCTCGGTCACCACGCACGACGGCCGGACAGCGCGCTTCTACGACGACCTGATCAAGGGCAAGGTCGTGCTGCTGAACTTCTTCTACATCCACTGCCTGGACGGCCAGTGCCCGCTGCAGACCGCGAACCTGAAGCGTGTCCAGGCGCTGCTCGGCGACCGGGCGGGCCGCGAGGTGTTCATGTACTCGATCACCCTGCAGCCCGAGGTGGACCGCCCGCGCCAGTTGCGCCAGTACGTCGAGGCCTTCGGCATCGGCCCCGGCTGGCAGTTCCTCACCGGCAAGCCGGCAGACATCGAACTGCTGCGCCGCAGGCTGGGCTTCGTCGACCCTGACCCCGCGCTCGACCGCGACAAGTCCAACCACACCGGCGTGCTGCGCTACGGCAACGAGGCGAAGAGCCTGTGGGCCGCCTGCCCGGCGCTGGCCGACCCGGAGGAGATCGTGCGCGCCGTGCGTTGGGTGGCCGCCTGACCCGCCGCGGCGGCGCCCGGCGGCGGTTGAGGCCGGTCAAGGACCGGGGGGCGGGCCGGGAATAGACTCGCCCCTCGATCCAACGCGAACCGATCCCTGCCGTGAGCGAGCGCAGCGACCTGGTGCCGGAGGAGCCCGGCGCCGCCGAGCTGGAGCTGTCGGATGACGACATCCTGGACGCGATGGCGCGCATCCCCGGCTACCTGGACATCACCACCGAGGACTTCCGCGCGATCTACCACCTCGCCCACGCGCACGCCGTGGAGCGCGTGCTCGGCGGCATCCGCGCCGGGAGGCTGATGCGGGCCGGGATCGAGCCGCTGCGCCCGGACATGCCGCTCGACGAGGCGGCCAGGCTGCTGGTTGCACGGGGCTACCAGGGGCTGCCGGTGGTGGATGCCGCCGGCCGGGTGATCGGCATGCTCACCGAGACCGACTTCCTGCGGCGCCTGAAGGCCGGGTCGTTCCTGGAACTGCTGCTGCGCATCCTCGGCGACATCGATTCCTTCACCCACCGCTGCCACGAGACGCCGGTCAGCGCGGCGATGAGCGCCCCGGCAGTCACCGTGCTCGCGGATGCCGGATTCCGGGAGATCGCGCAGGCTTTCCACCGGCATGCCGGGCGGGGCACGCCGGTGGTCGACGCGGCCGGAAGGCTGGCCGGACTGCTGCTGCGCAAGGACTTCCTCGCCGCCTGCGCGCAGGTGGGCGCGGCGTGAACCTGCGCGACTACCTGCGCAAGATGCGCGGCACCACCCGCGGCAGCCCGCCGCGGGTCAGCAACAGCGAGATCTTCTGGTCCTGGATCGGCGGTCTGCTCGGGATCGCCGCCCTGGCCGGGGTGAATCGCCTGTTCTTCGAGGGCACCGAGCTGACCATCCTGGTCGGCGCGTTCGGCGCCTCCGCGGTTCTCGTGTTCGGCGCCTCGCGCAGCCCGCTGGCGCAGCCGCGCAACCTGGTCGGCGGCCACGTGCTGTCCGCGCTGGTCGGCGTGGTCTGCTGGAAGCTGCTGCATCACGCGCCCTGGCTCGCCCAGGCGACCGCGGTGGCGACCGCCATCGCGCTGATGCACGCCACGCGCACCCTGCACCCGCCGGGCGGCGCCACGGCGCTGGTCGCGACGCTCGGCTTGCCGGCGATCGAGAAGCTCGGCTTCCTCTACGTCCTGGTGCCGGCCGCGGTCGGGCCCCTGGTCCTGCTGGCGGTGGCCCTGGTGGTCAACAACATTCCCGCGACCCGCCGCTATCCCGAAATCTGGTTCTGACCCGCGGCCGGCGGAACCTGGTTCGCCGAAGGCGGCCGAACTTGGATCGCCGAGGGCGGCCGAACCTGGATCGCCGAGGGCGGCGATTGCCGCGCCGGCACCACGACCGGCGGCTCGATCAGTTCGGCCACCAGCGGCTCCAGCGGCTGCACCAGGGAGGGCGAGTCCGGCGTTGCCTGCCCGATCCCGCTCCAGCGGCGCGGCACCCTGCGGATCTTCACCGGATAGATCGTGAGCGTCCCGTCCGCCGCGACATGCAGGCGCAGGAAGCTCTTGTAGTCCTGGATCCTGAGCGCCGAGAACGCCTCCTCGCTGTGGCGGCCGAACACCGATAGCGAGATCAGCAGGTACAAGCCCATGATGACCGAGCCGGCGATCCAGCCCCCGGCGAACACGATAGGCCCGGCGACAAGCAGCTCCAGGAAGGGCGAGCCGGGCGCGATCTCGCCGGCCGCCCAGCGCGCCAGCCAGCCGAGGTAGAACATCGCGGCCCAGTGGGCCGCCGCGTGGGTCAGCCCGCCGACGATGCGGTACGGAACCGAGTGCGTGTCGGTGAACATCAGGAAGGCGGCGGTGAGCGCGAGCATCCACAGCGCCAGTCCGGGGTTGCTGAACAGCGCGTAGGCCGTCAGGTGCAGCGCGTGCAGCGGCCCGTGTGCCCCGGAGTAGCCGATCGCCGCCCCGACCAGCCAGACGGTCATCAGGTACACGATGGCGGGCGCGATGCCGAACTTCGGGTTCTTCACGCCGAACAGCAGATTGCCGAAGGCGAGCCGCCAGGATTCCTTGAGCCCCGGGTAGCAGCACTTCAGGCCGAAGCGCAGGGCCGGGGTGCCTTCGACCGGCTCCTCGGTCAGCAGCGAAACGTCCTCGTCGTGGGTGGGATGCAGGAAGGCGCCGCCGCCCCCGGCGGTGATCTTCTGCACCGGCGGCACCCCCGGGGCCGGCGCGATCTCCTCGTGCCGGCGGTAGTGGTGCAGGTCGCCGGAGAGCTGGACCTGGACCTCGATGCCGCGCGGGGCGAACACGTGCTCGCGCAGGTAGATCAGGTCGGTCTCGTCGAACACCCGGCCGAGCCTGCGGTACTTGTGGGCGTAGATCCACACCGGCACCGAGGTGCACAGGATCACGCGGTCGCCCGGCCGCATGTGCTCCTCGGCGATCCGCTGGAAGTAGTCGATCTGCGGGACGTCCAGATCCTGCTGCAACTGGCCGTCCGAGCCGAGCAACCACCAGTTGCCCGGGAGCTTCAGCGCGAAGTAGCTGCGCGTCTGCCGGGTCCACCAGCCGGCGAAGCCGCGCCCGCCGACGTCCGAGCAGAACAGCCTGGTGAAGGCGGACAGCCCGTCGTACCAGTCGTGGTTGCCCGGTATGGCGAACACGTGCGGGCGCTCCGCGAGCGCGGCATCGCCCAGGGCCTGCTGGTAGGGTTCCACCAGCCGGCGCTGGTATTCCTCGCGGCTCGGCGCCGGGTAGACCTCGTCGCCGCCGAACACCAGCAGGTCGGCCCGCGGCGTTTCGACGGCGCCTGCCGGGCCGCCGGCGATCGCGAGCCGCGGCTGCGCCAGCGCGTAGGCCACGGCGTAGGTCGGGTTGTAGCCGTCGCCGGTGTCGCAGACGTAGTCGATCCAGACGCCCGCGCGTGCGTGCGCCGGGTCCGGCTGCGGTCCCGCGGCGGCGTCGCGGTAGTGGATCGTGTAGTCGTAGTATTCGTCGCCGCGCGCCGCCAGGGCCTGGACGATGCGCCGGTCGGATCGCTCGCCCACCAGGGCGGAGACCGCGCTCTTCAGCCCGGTGGCGATAAGCTGGCCGGGGTCGAACCAGCCGACCATGGGCATGCGCCGGTCGGCCGAACCGGCGTGCCAGAACAGGGGAAAGCCGCGCAACTCGAACTTGGACGCGAGTCGCCGCGCCGGCGGCAGCGCCTCGCGGCCCGAGGCCGCCTTTTCCGCAGCCGCGTGTCGAAGGCGGCCCCGCCTGCTGCCTCGCGCGCTCATTGCCTGGGAGTTGGGCCGCGGAGCCGTGCGCTAGGGTTCCTGCGCGCTCTTGGGCCGGCTCAGGCCGGACAGCGCGGCGTGCAGGTCGTAGAAGGATACCGGCCGGGCGACGCGGCGGTCGGCACCGATCGCCTGGCTGCGCGTCCATTCCTCGGTACCCTCCGGCGTGCTGAGCACGATGCTCGCCGGCGCCGCGCCCGTGCCAGCCTGCGCGGACAGCGCCGCGTGCAGTTCGCCGGCCTGCGCCAGCGAAGCGTCCTGAACGACGAAATCGAAGCGGCCGCCGCGCAATGCCTCGGCCGCTTCCGGCCCGCTCGCGGCCCGCGTCACCCGGATGCCAGAATGCTCCAGCATCGCCGCCACCAGGGCGCATTCGTCCTCGTCCGAGTCCGCCAGCAGCGCCCGCGTGCCGGCCAGCGAGCCCGGGGTCGGGCGATCCAGGCTGGCGGCCACGCGCGCCTCGGCTACCAGCTCCACCAGGCGCTTCGATTCCTCGATCTGGGCGGACAGGGCGGCCCGCTGGGCGCGAAGCTCGCCGATCATGCGGTTGAAGGACGCCTGCAGCCGGCCGATCTCGTCCCCGCTGGTGACCGCGAGCTGCTGGTCCAGGTCGCCGGCGACGGCCCGCTCGGCGGCGTCCGAGAGGCGCTGCAGCGGAGTGCCGACCGCCTTCACGGCGAAGATCATGATTCCGGCGATCCAGAGCAGCACGACCGCGGCGCGCGTCACGGCGGCCCACATCAGCCACTCCCGGTGGTCGCGCAACGTCTGCAGCGCGGCCCGGCGCTCGCCGTCGTGCCAGGCGAGTATCGCCGACCAGATCCGATCGGCATCCTCCTCGGGCGCGTAGAGCCGTTCCAGCAACTCCGCCTTCGGCACCTGCCCGGCCGGGCCTTGCAGGGTCTCCCTGACCGCCTCGCGCACTTCCGCCAGCAGGGACTCCTGCTCCCGGCGCAGCGTGTGGATCGGCTCCACCGGATCGGCAATGCTGCCGTTGGCCGTCTGGCGCAGCCTCGCCATGGCGCTCTCGGCCGTGTGCAGGGCGTCGCCCGCCTCCTTCCGGTAGTCTTCCTTGCCGACGACCGCGTAGCTCACCGCCTCGCCGACCGCCCGGGTCAGGGCGGCGTGGAACATGCCGTCCAGGGCGGCCTGCTGGCTCTCCCGGGCGAAGCGCTCGGCGGCGCGCTCCCAGGCGGTCAGCTCGACCAAGGACATCACCGCCAGCGAACCGACGACGATCAGGGCGGCCGCCGAGAACAGCAGGAACTTGTTGGCGAGCTTCTTGCGCATGGGCGAGATTGTGCACCGAAGTCGAAGGTTCGGGGCGGCCCGCGCGACCCCGCCCGCTGCTGCCGGCGACGACCCATCGGGCCGCCAACAACTCGTGATCCAACAGGGCCTTGCGGCAGGGTGTCAAGTTGACGCTGGCGTCAACGCCGGATAGATTCGGTCGCTCCAGGATCGGCCCGACGGCCGCGGAGGCGCGCGCATGACGGATCTGAGCGAGAGCGGCAGGATCGCGGCCTACAGGCCGAAAAACAAGGTGCGCTTCGTCACCGCCGCTTCGCTGTTCGACGGCCACGACGCCTCGATCAACATCATGCGCCGGATCCTGCAGTCCACCGGCGTCGAGGTCATCCATCTCGGTCACAACCGCTCGGTCGAGGAGATCGTCACCGCCGCCCTGCAGGAGGACGTGCAGGGGATCGCGGTGAGCTCATACCAGGGCGGCCACGTCGAGTTCTTCAAGTACATGATCGACCTGCTCGCCAGCCGCGGCGGGTCCGGCATCAAGGTCTTCGGCGGCGGCGGCGGGGTGATCGTGCCGGCCGAGATCCGCGAGCTGCACGAGTACGGCGTCGCGCACATCTACTCGGTCGACGACGGCCAGCGCATGGGCCTGCAGGGCATGATCAACGACATGGTCATGCGCTGCGACGTCGACCTCGGCGCGGCCTCGCCCCACGGCGTCGAGGCGCTGCAGACCGGCGACCGGCGAGTGCTGGCGCGGATCATCACCGCGCTGGAGAACGGCAGCTGGCCCGACGAGCAGGCCGCCGAACTGGGCGCCCGCAGCGCGGCGCTCTCGGTTCCCGTGCTCGGCATCACCGGCACCGGCGGCTCGGGCAAGAGCTCGCTCACCGACGAGCTGATCCGCCGCTTCCGGCTCGACCAGGCGGACCGCCTGAAGATCGCCGTGATCGCCGTCGATCCCTCGCGGCGGCGTTCCGGCGGGGCGCTGCTCGGCGATCGCATCCGCATGAACGCGATCGGCCATCCGAACCTCTACATGCGCTCGCTGGCCACCCGGGAGACCGGCTCGGAGATCTCCGCCGCGCTGCCGCAGAACATCGCCGCCTGCAAGCTCGCCGGCTTCGACCTGGTGATCGTCGAGACCTCCGGCATCGGCCAGGGCGACGCGGCGGTGGTGCCGCATGTCGACGTCTCGCTCTACGTGATGACGCCCGAGTTCGGCGCCGCCAGCCAGCTCGAGAAGATCGACATGCTGGACTTCGCCGATTTCGTGGCGATCAACAAGTCCGACCGCAAGGGTTCCGAGGACGCGCTGCGCGACGTGCGCAAGCAGATCCAGCGCAACCGCGAGCTGTTCGGCACGCCGGTGGACGAGATGCCGGTGTTCGGCACCATGGCGGCGCGCTTCAACGACGACGGGGTGACCGCGCTCTACCAGGCGCTGCTGCCCAGGCTGGCGGAGAAGGGCCTGCCGGTCCGGCCGGGCAGCCTGCCGCAGGCAAGCCGGCGCCAGCCCTCGGGTCGCAGCGCGATCGTGCCCGCGGCGCGGGTGCGCTACCTGGCGGAGATCTCCGACACGGTGCGCGAATACCATCGTCACGGGCTGGAGCAGAGCCGCATCGCCCGCGAGCGCCAGCAGCTGCAGGCCGCCAGGCGCATGCTCGCCGCGGCCGGCGGGGATGCCGCCGCGCTGGACGCGCCGCTCGCGGAGCGCGAGGCGAAGCTGGACGCGCGCAGCCGCAGGCTCCTCGAGATGTGGCCGACCACGGTCGAGACCTACGGCCGCGACGAGTACGTGGTGCGCATCCGCGACCGGGAGATCCGCACCGCGCTGACATCCACCAGCCTGTCCGGCACCCGCATCCCGAAGGTCTGCCTGCCGCGCTACGAGGACGAGGGCGAGATCCTGAAGTGGCTGCTGCGCGAGAACCTGCCCGGCTCCTTCCCCTTCACCGCCGGCGTGTTCGCCTTCAAGCGCGAGAACGAGGATCCCACGCGCATGTTCGCCGGCGAGGGCGATGCCTTCCGCACCAACCGGCGGTTCAAGAAGCTGTCGGAAGGCATGCCCGCGGTGCGGCTGTCCACCGCCTTCGACTCGGTCACGCTCTACGGCTGCGACCCGGACGAGCGGCCGGACATCTACGGCAAGGTCGGCAATTCCGGCGTTTCGATCGCCACGCTGGACGACATGAAGGTGCTGTACTCGGGCTTCGACCTGGTCTGCCCGACCACTTCGGTGTCGATGACGATCAACGGGCCGGCGCCGATCATCCTGGCGATGTACTTCAACACCGCGGTCGACCAGCAGATCGACGCGTTCCGCCAGGACAACGGCCGCCCGCCCACGGACGACGAGGCCCAGAAGATCCGCGACTGGGCGCTGGCCACGGTGCGCGGCACGGTGCAGGCCGACATTCTCAAGGAGGACCAGGGCCAGAACACCTGCATCTTCTCCACCGAGTTCGCGCTCAAGATGATGGGCGACATCCAGGAGTACTTCGTCCATCACGGCGTGAAGAACTTCTACTCGGTGTCGATCTCCGGCTACCACATCGCCGAGGCCGGCGCCAACCCGATCAGCCAGCTCGCTTTCACGCTCGCCAACGGCTTCACCTACGTCGAGGCCTACCTGGCGCGCGGCATGCACATCGACGACTTCGCGCCGAACCTGTCCTTCTTCTTCTCCAACGGCATGGACCCCGAGTACTCGGTGCTCGGGCGGGTGGCGCGGCGCATCTGGGCCGTGGCGATGCGCAACCGCTACGGCGCGAACGAGCGCAGCCAGAAGCTCAAGTACCACATCCAGACCTCGGGCCGCAGCCTGCACGCGCAGGAGATGGCGTTCAACGACATCCGCACCACGCTGCAGGCGCTGATCGCCATCTACGACAACTGCAACAGCCTGCACACCAACGCCTACGACGAGGCGGTGACCACGCCGACCGAGGAGAGCGTGCGCCGCGCCATGGCGATCCAGCTGGTGATCAACAAGGAATGGGGCCTGGCGAAGAACGAGAACCCGAACCAGGGCAGCTTCGTCATCGACGAGCTGACCGACCTGGTCGAGGAAGCGGTGCTGCGGGAGTTCGAGGCGATCAGCAGCCGGGGCGGCGTGCTCGGCGCCATGGAGACCGGCTACCAGCGCGGCAAGATCCAGGAGGAGTCGCTCTACTACGAGACGAGGAAGCACGACGGCGCCTACCCGATCGTCGGCGTGAACACCTTCCGCAGTCCGCACGGCGACGCGGTGCCGGAGCACATCGAGCTCGCCCGCTCGACCGAGGAGGAGAAGCGCTCGCAGCTCGAACGCCTGCGCGATTTCCAGGCCCGCAACGCCGCCGAAGCCCCGGCCTGGCTGGCGAAGCTGCGGCAGACGGTGATCGAGGACGGCAACGTGTTCGCGGTGCTGATGGACGCGGTGCGCCACTGCTCGCTCGGCCAGATCACCAACGCGCTCTACGAGGTGGGCGGGCAGTACCGGCGGAACATGTGAAGCGTCGGCCTGGAACGCAGCCGCTTTCGACACCGGCAGGTCCGCCTGCCCACGGACGGCAGGTTCAGGCGGACATCCAGTAGCAGGCCAGAGGCGCGGGGAGGGTGACGATCCTGCCCACACCGGGTGCCGCCGTACCGGTATTGCGGCGAGCCGAATCGACCTCGACGACCCGGAAGTCGTCCATGCGCTGCGTGATCACGTAGCCCTCGTCGACGCCGCGCTCTTCCATGAAAAGGCGCATGCCCTTGAGCCGGGCCGGCGTGATCGGCGCGTCCTGGTACTTGACCTCGAAGGGAACCAGCCGCTCGCCCAGGGTGGCGATGATGTCGACCTCATGGCCGCGGTTCTTGCGGTCCTGCCAGTAGGAGAACTGCGGCGTCTGCCGGTAGTAGCGCGTGAACACGTGCTTGAAGAAGGCGGTCTCGACCGCCGCCCCGAGCCTTTCCGGTTGGTTCAGCAGTTTGCGGCCGAGCAGCAGCATGGCGCCGGGCAGCGCCGCATCCGCGAGATAGACCTTGTCCCGCCCGCGCAGGATCTCCTTGCCGTAGCCGTGGGGTTTCAGCCGGTAGATGAGATGGGCCGCCTCGAACAGGTCGAGAAAATTGAGCGCCGTTTGCCGGTTCACGCCTTCGAGCTGCTGGCACAGCGTCGGGATGTCGAGGATGCCGCCGTCGTGGTAGCAGAGATAGAGAAAGATCTTCTCGACTTCGAGCACGCGCCGCACGCCGTAGAACGCGGTCATGTCGCGTTTGAGCACCTTGTCGATGATGTCTTCGCGCAGCAGGCGCTGGGCTTGGGTGATGCTGTCGACCTGCGCGGTCTGCGGAAAGCCGCCCCGTACCAGGTACTCGTGGAAGTGACCGACATAGGGC
>DATMWM010000418.1:0-6719 GCA_035562535.1 Rhodocyclaceae bacterium
TGGCGCGGGGTGCGGAACTGGCCGTTCTGCCCGGCGCTGGCGATCTTGCCGAGCATGTACTCGTAGACGTCGCCCTTGGTGTCGCGGTCCTCCATCGGCACCGCGTCGAGCAGGTCCACCACCTTGGCCAGCAGCGCCGGCGTGGGGATGGTGAAGCGCGCGTCCTTCATGTGGTGCGCGTAGGTGGAGTCGTCGCCGCCGAGCGTGCGGAGAAACGGGAATACGTGCTCGCCGAGCACGGCGTACATGTCGCCCGGCGCGAAGTGCTTGAACCGCGACCAGCGCAGGTCCTCGTAGGGCCGGCCCTTGGGATCCTTGTCCGCGGGGAAGACCCGGCGCTCCATCGGCCTCTTGAGCCGGGCGGACTTGTTCTCCTCCAGCGTGTGCAGGTCGTCCAGCCGGCGCAGGAAGAGCAGGTAGGTGATCTGCTCGATCACCTCCAGCGGGTTGGAGATGCCGCCGGACCAGAAGGCGTTCCAGATCTGGTCGATCTGGCTCTTGATGGCGCCGGTGATCATGCGGCGAAGCTCCCTGTTCTTCGTTCGTTGTGGAAGGTGTCGCCCTGGGCGATCCGGCCCGAGTCGAGGCCGCGGATGGCGAGGATCATGCGCGCCAGGCGCCAGGTGGCGTACTTCAGGAACAGCAGGCCGAGGCAGACGTTCTTGTACTCGGCCGCGTCCATGCTGCCGCGCAGGGCATCGGCCATCTGCCAGAGCTGGGCTTCGTAGCCCAGCGTGGCGGCCGTCGCGTCGTTCGATTTTCTGGTTCCGGGCACGGGAGGTCTGTCTGGGCGGATTCGGAGCGGGCCTTCCAACCCGGCTCGAAAGACCCGCAAGTTAGCATCCGCGCATGGCTTGCTCAAGGCGCGATCCGGCCCGGGACGGCGACGGGGAGCCCGTCTCGCCGGAACGATCTCCGTGGTCCGTTGTCACCAGGACCGTGGACCTGGGCGGATTCCCCGGGAATTAGAATCCGTCCTGGTCGCTTTTTTCATCGGGCATCCAATGAGCTATCACCCAGGACGACGCATTTATCGCCGCGAGATGACGCGGCGCGATTTTCTCTGGCTGGCCTCGCTCGCCGCCGCCGCGCCGGTGTTGCCGGCGCTTTCGGGCTGCGCCGCCGACCCGGTCACCGGCCGCAGCACGCTGGTCGGGTTCTCGGAGCGCGACGAGGTGGAGCTCGACCGCAAGGCCGCGCCGAAACAGTTCTCCGCCGACTACGGCGCGGTGCAGGACGACGCGCTGAACGCCTATGTGAACTCGGTCGAGCGCTCGCTGGGCAGCCGCTCGCACCGGCCGGTCATGCCCTACTCGGCGCGCGTGGTCAATGCCAACTACATCAACGCCTACACCTTCCCGGGCGGCAGCATGGCGGCCACCCGCGGCATCCTGCTGGAGATGCAGAACGAGGACGAGCTTGCCGCGCTGCTCGGCCACGAGACCGGCCACGTGAACGCGCGCCACGCCGCCGAGCAGGCCGGCAAGACCATGGTCAGCCAGGCGGCGGTCGGCATCGCCGGACTCGCCGCGGCCGCCACCGGCTACGGCGACGCGGTGCCGCTGGTGAATCTGGCGGGCCAGGTCGGGGCGAGCGCGCTGCTCGCCTCCTACAGCCGCGACGACGAACGCGAGGCGGACGCGCTGGGCATGGAGTACATGAGCCGCGCCGGCTACAACCCGGACGGCATGGTGCGGCTGATGGAGATGCTGCGCGGGGAATCGAAGGAACAGCCCGGGCTGCTCCAGACCATGTTCTCGACCCACCCGATGAGCGACGAGCGCTACGCCACCGCCCGGCGCGAGGCCGAGGGCCGCTACGCCGGCCAGCGCGGCAAGCCGCTGGCGCGCGAGCGCTACATGGATTCCACGGCGCGGCTGCGGGCGCTGAAGCCCTCGATCGAGGAGCAGCAGAAGGCCGAGACGCTGATGGCGAAGAAGGACCTGCCGCAGGCAGACGGCCACCTGGCCAGCGCGCTGCGCCTGGCGCCGGACGACTACGCCGGGCTGGTGATCATGGGCAAGTGCCAGATCGCGCAGAAGCGCTATCCGGAAGCCGACCGCTATCTTTCGCGGGCGGTCCAGGTCTATCCGGCCGAGGGCCAGGCGCAGTACCTGGCCGGACTGTCCAAGCTCGCGCTGAAGCAGCCCGAGCAGGCCCTGGCGCGCTTCGAGGCCTACGACCGCCTGCTGCCGGGCAACGCGAACACGCTGTTCTTCAGGGGCGTGGCCTACGAATCGATGCAGAACAAGCGCGCCGCGGGCGAGCAGTACGCCCGCTACGTCCGCTCCGGCGCGCAGAACCAGCAGGCGCAGTACGCCGCGAAGCGCCTGCAGGAATGGGGCATGGCGAAGTGACGGTCTGCGGCCTGGCGTAGGCTGGGGAGGCGTAGGCTGGGGAGGCGTAGGGTGGGATAGGGCAAAGCCCGTATCCCACCGTCGGAAGGTCGGTATGCGCCGAAACGGTGGAATACGCGCCTGTCGGCGCTATTCCACCATACGCCCGAAACGTCTGCGGCGGCTCAGCGGAAACGGTGGAATACGGCGCTTCCGCGCCTATTCCACCCTACGCGCCACCGCGCATCTTTCGTAGGGTGGATTAGCGGCGCAGCCGCGTAATCCACCTTTGGCACTCAGCGGCTCAGCCGGTCGAGGAAGGCCTGGCGCGCCGCCGCCAGACCCTCGCGTGCGTGCCTGGAGCGCTCCTCCGGCCACTGGGCGGTGGCCTCCTCGAGCACGCGCAGGCAGTGCCCGTAGAACACGTCGAAGGCATCGACCGTGTCCCGGTAGCGGGCGCGGTGGTCGATCTCCGGCGGGGCGCCGCCCACCGGCTTGACCAGCGCGTGGCGCGGAATCATCCAGTCGCGGCTGCCGTCCATGGCGCGGGCGGTGAGCGGGCCGACCTTGACGTAGACCTTGCCCTCATATTCGAAGCGCTGGCCGACGGCGAGCTGTGGAAACTTTTGTTCGGTCATGCGGCCTTCACCTCGGGCAGGGGTTCGGTCTTCCAGGCTGCCCACAGCGCGCTCCTGCGCGCGGCGGCGGCCTCGATGCTCCTCATTTTGACGTGGCCGAAGCCGCGGATCTGCTCCGGCAGGCCGGCCAGGGCGATCGCGGTCTCGTGCGTCGTCCGGTCCAGGCCGGTCAGCATACGCGCGATGTCGCCTTCGTAGTCGCGGATCAGTTGCCGCTCCAGCCTGCGCTCCGCGGTGCGGCCGAACGGATCCAAGGGCGTTCCACGCAGGAACCTGAAGCGGGCCAGGACGCGGAACAGCATCAGGGTGCCCGGCCCGTAGGTGCGCTTGCGCGGCTCGCCGGTCGCCGGATCGGGCCTGGCGCGCAGCGGCGGCGCGAGGTGGAAGCTCAGCCGGTAGTCGCCTTCGAAGGCCGCGTCCAGTTGCGCCTGGAAGGCCGGATCGGCGTACAGCCGCGCCACCTCGTATTCGTCCTTGTAGGCGAGCAGCCTGAAATAGCCGCGGGCCACCACCTCGGCCAGGCGCGTGGAATCCAGCGCCGCCTCGGCCTTGCGCACCCGCTCCACCAGCCGGCGATAGCGGCGGGCGTAGCGCCGGCCCTGGTAGCTGATCAGGTAGCGGCTGCGCCGCTCGACGATCTCGTCCAGCGAGCCGGCGCGCGGCAGCGCGATCACCTGCGTCGGGGCGGCGGCGCGTTCCACCGCCGCGAGGTCGGCGGCGGCGCGCCGGCCCCACAGGAAGGCCTTGCGGTTCATGTCCACCTGCACGCCGTTCAGCGCGATCGCGCGCTCCAGCGCCTCGAAGGACACCGGCACCAGGCCGCGCTGCCAGGCATGGCCGAGCAGGAACAGGTTGGCGGCGACGGCGTCGCCGAGCAGCGCGCCGGCGAGCCTGGCGGCATCGACGAACTCGGCGCCGCCGGCCGCCTCGGCGATCGCCTCCTGCATACGTTCCAGCGGAAACGCCCAGTCCGGGTTGCGGGTGAATTCCGCCGTCGGCGAGGCAGCCGTGTTTACTACCGCGCGGGTGAATCCGGCGCGCATCTTGGCAAGCGCCTCGGCCGAGGCCGAGACCACGAGGTCGCCGCCGATCAGCGCGTTGGCCTCGCCGGCGGCGATGCGCACGGCATGGATGTCATCCGGCCGGTCGGCGATGCGCACGTGGGAATAGACCGCGCCGCCCTTCTGCGCCAGCCCGGTCTGGTCGAGCACGGTGACGCCCTTGCCGTCGATGTGCGCGGCCGTGCCGATCAGCGCGCCCAGCGTCACCACGCCGGTGCCGCCCACGCCGGTGATCAGGATGCCGTAGGGCCGCGCCGTGTCCGGCAGTTCGGGGGGCGGCAGGTCGGCGAAGCCGGATTCGTCGCGCTCCACGGCCCGCCCGCGGCGCAGCCTGCCGCCCTCGACGGTGACGAAGGACGGGCAGAAGCCTTCCAGGCAGGAATAGTCCTTGTTGCAGGCCGACTGGTCGATCCGGCGCTTGCGCCCGAACTCGGTCTCCACCGGCACCACCGCCAGGCAGTTCGACTTGACGCCGCAGTCGCCGCAGCCCTCGCACACCGCCTCGTTGATGAACACGCGCCGCTGCGGGTCGGGATAGCTGCCGCGCTTGCGCCGGCGGCGCTTCTCGGCCGCGCAGGTCTGGTCGTAGATCAGCGCCGACACGCCTGGGTATTCGCGCAGCTCGCGCTGCACCGCGTCCAGTTCGGCGCGGTGGCGTACCGGCACGCCCGGCTGCAGGTCCGTGACGAGCGCGTATTTCTCCGGCTCGTCGGTGACCACGACGATGCGCTGCACGCCCTCGGCGGCGAGCTGCCGGGTGATCATCGCCACGCTGAGCGGCCCGTCCACCGGCTGGCCGCCGGTCATGGCGACCGCGTCGTTGTAAAGGATCTTGTAGGTGATCCCGGCCCCGCCGCCGGGCCGCCCCAAGGCGGGGCCAGCGTTCGGACCGGAGCGCAGCGAACCGTGCTCACCCCCTTCCGCGGGAAGGGGGGCGGGGGGTTGGTTGTTGAAGGCTGCGACCGCCTGCCGGATCGCCAGGATGCCGGAGTGGTAGTAGGTGCCGTCGCCCAGGTTGGCGAAGACGTGGCGGGTCTCGGTGAAGGGCGCCTGGCCGACCCAGGCCGCGCCCTCGCCGCCCATGTGGCTGAAGGTGGCGGTGCGCCGGTCCATCCACAGCGCCATGTAGTGGCAGCCTATGCCCGCGAGCGCGCGCGAACCTTCCGGAACCTTCGTCGAGGTGTTGTGCGGGCAGCCCGGGCAGAAATAGGGGATGCGCTGGATGTCCACCTTCGGCTGGGCCAGGGCGCGTTCCTTCGCTTCGAGGAAGGCCAGCCGCTCGCGGATGCGCGGCGAGGTGAAGAAGCGGTCGATTCGCCCGGCGATGGCGCGGGCGATGATCGCCGGGGTCAGCTCGTTCGCCGCCGGCAGCAGCCACTGGCCGTGCGGCAGGGCCCACTCGCCCTTCTCGTCGAACTTGCCGATCACCCGGGGACGCACGTCCTCGCGCCAGTTGTAGAGTTCCTCCTTCAACTGGTATTCGAGCACCTGGCGCTTCTCCTCGACCACCAGGATCTCCTCCAGTCCTTCGGCGAAATGGCGGATACCCTCGGCTTCGAGCGGCCAGGTCATGCCGGCCTTGTACAGCCGGATGCCGATCTCGGCGGCCAGCCGCTCGTCGATGCCCAGGTCGTCCAGCGCCTGGCGCACGTCCAGGTAGGACTTGCCCGCGCTGACGATGCCCAGCCGCGCCTGCCGGCCCGAGTCCGGCGCGTCGATGACGATGCGGTTGAGCCGGTTGGCCCGGCAGTAGGCGAGCGCCGCGTAGAGCTTGTGGTGCAGCAGCCGTTCCTCCTGCGCGAGCGGCGGGTCCGGCCAGCGGATGTTCAGCCCGCCCGGCGGCAGTTCGAAGTCCTCGGGCAGGACGATGCCCACGCGTCCGGGGTCGATCTCCACCGTGGCCGAGGATTCCACCGTGTCGGCCACCGCCTTGAAGGCCACCCAGCAGCCGGACCAGCGCGACAGGGCCCAGCCGTGCAGGCCCAGGTCCAGGAACTCCTGCACCCCGGAGGGGGCGAGCACCGGCATCATCACCGTCTTGAAGTCGTGGTCGGTCTGGTGCGGCACCGTGGAGGAGCGTGCCGCGTGATCGTCGCCGGCCACCACCAGCACGCCGCCGTGCGGCGAGGTGCCGGCGGCGTTGGCATGGCGGAACACGTCGCCGCAGCGGTCCACGCCGGGGCCCTTGCCGTACCACAGCGCGAACACGCCGTCGTACTTCGCCCCGGGGAAGAGATTGACCTGCTGGGTGCCCCAGATCGCGGTGGCGGCCAGGTCCTCGTTGACCGCCGGGCGGAAGACGACGTGGCTCGCCTCCAGGTGGCTGCGCGCCTTCCACATCGCCTGGTCCAGCCCGCCGAGCGGCGAACCGCGGTAGCCCGAAACGTAACCGGCGGTGTTCAGGCCCTCGGCCAGGTCGCGCTGCCGCTGCAGCATCGGCAGGCGCACCAGCGCCTGGGTGCCGGTGAGGAATACCCGTCCCGACGCCTGGGTGTACTTGTCATCGAGGGAGAGGTTTTCCCGCATCACGGTACGAACCCCGGCAGGTGGCGGCGAAACGCCGACCGTTGGCGCATTGTATTGGATCGCCGGCCCGGCAACCTCTCGCCATGCAGGCGATCCAATACAATGCGCCGATGGCCGGCGTTTCGCCGCCACCTGCGGGGGTTCGCGCCGTGATGCGG
>DATMWM010000419.1:0-2318 GCA_035562535.1 Rhodocyclaceae bacterium
CCGACCACGGTCATCGCCGCGACCACCACCGCCGGCGTGGTCGCGCCGTAGCCGACCTCGATCGCGCCAACCACCAGAACCGCGGCGGACGCCAGCGCCGCGGTGAAGTCGCCGACCGCGCGCAGGGCCGCCGCGCGGCGCGTCTGCTCGACCATGGCATCGCCGAGGCGCTCGCTTTGCCGCCGCAGGTGGCCGCGTTCGCGCCGGGCCTGGCCGAAGGCCTGGACCACGGCGATGCTCGCCACCTTCTCGTTGACGTTCGCGGACAGGTAGCCCTGGCGCCTGCGCGCCTCGCGCATCGCGGCGCGCGTGGGCCCGCCCAGGCCCGCCAGCGCCGCGAGACCGAGCCCGATCGACGCCGCGGCGGCCGCGGCCAGCCCCGCGTCGGCCCACGCCAGCGCCGCCAGGGCGAGCGTCCCGCTGATCGCCGCGACCAGGATGCGGCCCAGGCCGAGGCTCACCCACTGCCGGAGCATCTTTAGGTCGCCGATGAAGCGCAGCACCACGCCGCCGCGGCTGCGCTGCTGCAGGCGCCGCGGCGACAGCGCGCTCAGGGTGTCGAACAGCACCATGCGCAGATCGTTGACATAGCCCTGGCCCATGCGCTCGGCATCGGCGCGCTCGACGATGCGCAGCAGGGCCAGCGCGGCGGCGCTGGACAGCAGGCCCAGGCCGGCGAGCAGCACCTGCGCGACGAGATCGGGCGCCGGCCCCGCGCCGGAGGCGACCAGCGCATCGAAGACGCGGTGCACCAGCAACGCGGCGGCGAGCGCCGCCGCGGCCTGCAGGATGCCGTTGCCGACCAGCCGCGCCAGCAGCCAGCGGCGCGCTCCGGCGACGACGCCCGGCAGGCGGGGAGTCACGGCGGTCATGCTCGCGGATCCGCAGCGGCGCTCAAACCGCGACCGCCTGCTCGGCCTCCGCGGCGTCGCGCACCTGGAGCACCTCGGCGATGCCGGCGCTCGACAGGTCGTCCAGGTCCAGGACCGGCAGGCCGTGGGCGGCGCGCGCCTCGCGGATCGCCAGCGGGCTGGCGGTGAGCAGGCCGCTGGCGGCCACCACCGGCAGGCCCCGGCCCTGCAGCCACTGGATGCCGGCGGCCGAGCCCATCGCATCGCCGGCGGCGAAGACGATGCCATCGACCGCGCGGGCGAAGCGCGGCGAGTCGAGCAGCATGGCGGTCTCGCGCTGGAAGATGCCGTCGGCCACTTCGAGCACCACCACGTCGACCCCGGAGCGGTACAAGTGGCGCGTCAGGGCGACGAACACGTCCTCGACCTCCTGCGCGCTGGCCAGGTAGGTCGAGGGCATGCCCGCGTCGCCGAAATCGAGCACGATCGAGCCGCCGGCATCGAGCATCGACCAGGCGTCGCAGCCCGCGCCGGTGCCGGTGACCTTGGCGGCGCCGACGCGCAGGCCGGCATTCACCAGGCCGCGGATGATGTTGGTGCAGGTCTCGGTCTTGCCGGCATTCATCGAGGTGCCGACCACCGCCACGGTATGCACGCGGTTGTAGTCGAAGTGCGCCTTCTCGATGGCGAAGTCGGCGAGGTTGAGCACGCGCCCGGTGCGGTCGCCGAGCAGGCCGAGCGGCCGCACCTGGGTGGCCGGTTTCATCTTGCCGTGCCGGGTGATCACGCGTGCGGCGATGCCGCCGGCGGCCACCATGTGGCAGGGCGCGAGGTCGCCCGGCACTTCCGCCTCGAACTGGTCGGGGGCGTAGCGATTGCCGTAGGCGAGCACGATCTCGTCGCCCGGGAACAGACGCGCCCGGCGACCGCTGGCGAGTTCCAGGTTGCGATGCTGGCCGAGTTTCTCGACGCGGCAGAGCACGAGGTCGCCGGCCTTCGGCGCGGTGTTCTCGGTCAACAGGGTGGCCATGGCCGCGGCGGGGACGCGGCGGGTGGCGTAGGGGGTCTTCAGCTTGGCAACGCGGTTGGCATCCAGCAGGGTGACGGTCTTGGCGCTCATCGGATTCTCCGGTTCGTCTGGGTTGTCGGGTGGGATTCGATCCCGCATGCCCTGGGATAGCAGCGCGCGTGCCAGCCTGCCGGCCGACGCTGCCAACGCATTGATTATTCGTGTTTGTCATATATCTGCAACCTGTGCGTAACCGGGCTGTAATCGCGATTCGGGCGAGATCCCCCGCACCGTGGGGCAAATCCCCCCGGGTGGCGGAAATCCCCCGGCGCGGCACCGGCGAGCCCGCTGTCATCTTCGGTTAACGCAATTGCTGCATCGTTGCGCTGTATTGCGCGCCGGTTACCGCCTGTCCGGCTCAGGACCAACCTGGAGGGATTCGATGAACAGCTTCTTGC
>DATMWM010000420.1:0-3007 GCA_035562535.1 Rhodocyclaceae bacterium
GCGCGCGCTGCCGCAGGTGGAGGACGGGCTGAAGCCGGTGCAGCGGCGCATCCTGTTCGCCATGAACGAGATGCGGCTCGCGGCGTCGGCCAAGCACGTGAAGAGCGCGCGGGTGGTGGGCGACGTCATCGGCAAGTACCACCCGCACGGCGACACCAGCGTCTATGACGCGGCGGTGCGCATGGCGCAGGAATTCACCCTGCGCTATCCGCTGGTGGACGGGCAGGGCAACTTCGGCTCCCGCGACGGCGACTCGGCGGCGGCGATGCGCTACACCGAGGCGCGGCTCACGCCGATCGCCGAACTGCTGCTATCCGAGATCGACCGCGGCACGGTGGATTTCGTGCCGAACTACGACGGCGCCTTTCGCGAGCCGCAACTGCTGCCGGCGCGGCTGCCGTTCGTGCTGCTGAATGGCGCCTCGGGCATCGCGGTCGGCATGGCCACCGAGATCCCGCCGCACAACCTGCACGAGGTGGCGACCGCCGCGCAGCTGCTGATCCGCAAGCCGGAAGCCGCGCTCGACGAGGTGATGGCGCTGCTGCCAGGGCCGGACTTCCCGGGCGGCGGCCAGATCATCTCGCCGCCGGCCGCGCTGCGCGACGCCTACGAGGCCGGCCGGGGCTCGGTGCGCATGCGCGCCCGCTGGCGCCGCGAGGACCTCGCGCGCGGCCAGTGGCGCATTGTCGTCAATGAACTGCCGCACGGCGTGTCCTGCGCCCAGGTGCTCTCGGAGATCGAGGCCCTGACCAATCCGCAGACCAAAGCCGGCCGCAAGGAGGTCTCGCAGGAGCAGAAGACGCTCAAGGCGCTGGTGCTCGGCGTGCTGGAGACGGTGCGCGACGAGTCCAGCGACAAGGCGCCGGTGCGCATCGTGCTGGAGCCGCGCTCCTCGCGCCAGTCACTGGAGGAGTTCATGGCGGTGCTGCTCGCGCACACCAGCCTGGAGACCTCGGTGCCGGTCAACCTCACCATGATCGGCCGGGACGGCCGGCCGGCACAGAAGGGACTGCTTCCCGTCCTGCGCGAGTGGATCGACTTCCGCTACGTCACGGTCGAGCGGCGCACCCGCCACCGGCTGGACGAGGTCGACCGGCGCATCCACATTCTGGAGGGCCGGCTGCTGGTCTACCTGCGCATCGAGGAGGTGATCCGCGTGATCCGCGAGTCGGACGA
Source organism: Rhodocyclaceae bacterium (assembly GCA_035562535.1). Taxonomy (GTDB): domain Bacteria; phylum Pseudomonadota; class Gammaproteobacteria; order Burkholderiales; family Rhodocyclaceae; genus DATMWM01. The sequence goes on from DATMWM010000420.1 coordinate 1,177, forward strand.
GCCGAAGCCGGCGCTGATCGCCGCGTTCGGGCTCACCGAGGCGCAGGCCGAGGACATCCTGGAGATCCGCCTGCGCCAGCTGGCGCGGCTGGAAGGCATCCGCATCGAGAAGGAACTCGGCGAGCTGCGCGAGGAGCGCGGCCGGCTGGTGCGCCTGCTCGACGACCGCAAGGAGATGACTCGGCTGATCCTGAGGGAGATTGGCGAGGACGCGAAGAAGTTCGGCGACGCCCGCCGTACGCTGATCGAGGCGGTGCAGCCGGTGATGCCGGCGGAGCTCCAGGTGCCGGACGAGCCGGTGACCGTGATCCTGTCGCGCAACGGCTGGGTGCGCTCCCGCCAGGGCCACGGCATCGACCCGGCCACGATCGCCTACAAGACCGGCGACTTCCCGATGCTGGTCGCCGAGGCGCGCACCACCTGGCCACTGGCGATCGTCGACAGCAAGGGCCGCGCCTATTCCGTGCGGATCTCCGACCTGCCGGGCGGGCGCGGCGACGGCGTACCCCTGGCCACCATGATCGAGCTGCAGGACGGCGCGCGGATCGCCCAGGCGATCGCGGACGCGCCCGAGGCGTCCTATCTGTTCGCCAACAGCGGCGGCTATGGTTTCGTGGGCAAGCTGGCCGACCTGGTCACCCGGCAGAAGGCGGGCAAGGCGTTCATGAGCCTGGAAGTGGGCGAGCGGGTGCTGGCGCCGGTGCGGATTCCCGAGGGCGCCGGCGAGGTGGCCTGCGTGTCCGAGGGCGCCCGGTTGCTGGTCTTCCCGCTGGCGGAGGTCAAGGTCCAGTCGGGCGGGCGCGGGGTCATCCTGATGGGCCTGGACGAGGGGGAGGCGCTGGTGGCGGCCGTTCCCTTCGGCGGCACCAGCCTGACGGTGGCGGGCACCGGACGCGGCGGCAAGCCGAAACAGGTGCAGGTCGGTCCGCGCGAACTGGCCCGGTACCGGCTGCATCGGGCGCGCAAGGGCAGCCTGCTGCCCGACAAGCTCAAGCCGGTTGGCGCGACCGGCACCTGAACGGGCTAGGCCTTCGCAAGTTCGCTGCGGGGCACCGGCCGGTTGACCAGGAAGATTCCGGCGCTGACCAGGGCGAGCGCCGCCAGCAGCGAGGCCGGCGCCGGCTCGGCGAGCAGCGCCACGCCCGCGAGCAGGCCGAAGATCGGCGTGAGGAACGAGAACGCCGACAGCCTCCCGGCCGGGTAGTGGGCCACCAGCCAGAACCAGGCGAGGTAGCTGGCGGCGGCGACGACCACGGTCTGGTAGCCCATCCACAGCGCCGCCTCGATGTCGACCCGGACCGGCCAGTCCTCGCCCAGCGCCCAGGAGAGGATCGGCAGCGCCGCTGCCGAGATGCCGAGCTGGTAGAGCAGGGTCTTCGCCGGAGGAACCAGGTGCAGCACGCTGCCCTTGATCGCCAGCGTGGTTGCGGCCCACATGGCGGCGGCGAGCAGGCACAGGCCGTCGCCGAGAAGCGTCATGCCGCCCGCGCCGCGCAGCGCCCCGGCGAAGGCCAGCACCACGCCGGAGAAGGCGGCGGCGAAGCCGAGGACCTGCGCCGGGCGCAGGCGCTCCCCGGGGAGCAGCCAGTGCGCGCCGGCCGCGACCATGAAAGGCGCGGTGTAGAGGAACAGCACGCCCCGCGAAGCGGCGGTGTGCTGCAGGCCGACGTAAAGCAGCGCGAATTCCCCCGCGAAGAGGCTCCCGGCCAGCAGGCCGGGCCGCAGCGAGCCGTCGCGCGCAAACAGCGCGATGCCGCGCCAGCGTGCCCAGGCCCACACCAGCAGCGCGGCGCCGACCGAGCGCAGCCCGGCCTGGAGCAGCGGCGGGATC